>DASTCR010000187.1:0-8099 GCA_035710925.1 Nitrososphaeraceae archaeon
CCGAGGAATGGGTTAGCATGAACAAAGATAAAATCAAGGTGAACAATCATACTTACTCAGTAGCGCTTAATGAACAGACCCAAATGTATGCCAGGAAGCTGAGAGGTCTCTATCAGCAAGGATATAGTGACGTGGATAGCTTTGACGAAGTTAGCACTGAGATCTCAACTACTGTAAATAATCTTTTGAAGCGTTCAGTAACACCTGAAGTCAGAGAGGAAGACATGGACGGGGTAATTCAGCACCTACTCAAAGCAGTGGAGAAGGCCAAAAAAAGTCTAACCTGAAGTGAAGGTCATTGTTGTTTGTCAGACTTAGCGATAAATTAATAATTTTCATGTAGCGTATCGGCCTTTCAGAATTCTACGCTTCTTTTCGATATGCTCGTACAAGCATTCTCCTTTCCAATGATTGCAAAAGCTCAATAATAGCAACTGGCCATATTTTTTGTGCTCCACCCCGCTATCAAGAAATGCGTCAACGCGTCGTGTGGCTTGGAATACGATCTTTACAATGATATCTACCTATGCTCTTGTGGATGGCTTCTTGATATAGTATACAAAGAAAGGCCAGCTTCCAATCTTATACATACCTTCTTTGAACGGAGAAATCATGGCGGTAACATTTACAACGAAAGCGGTGTTTGGCGCTTTAGGGACTTAATAAATTTCGTAGGCATCGACACTGAAGATTTCGAATCGTGTGCAGATGTTCTTGTCTCGTTAGACGGTGCTGAGGGTAGGCTCTCGAGACCATATAAAATGACCAAAGCAGCAGAGTATGCACACATGAATCATGATGCACTTTTTTTGCAACCCGAAGGATACAATCCGAGCGGTTCTTTCAAGGATAATGGAATGTCTACAGCTCTCACACATGCAAAAATGTTGAGAGTGAAACGCTTGGTGTGTGCTTCTACTGGGAATACATCGGCCTCTGCGGCCATGTATGCTGCCAACGAAGACATGGAGTGTGATGTTTATGTCCCCCGAGGGGAAATAGCTCCAGGAAAGCTAGGCCAGGCATTTCAATTTGGCGCTCAAGTGATGCAGGTGTCAGGCACTTTCGATGACGCTCTCTCCATTTCACTAAGAAACTGTCGTGAGGGTGGTGGCTACACTGTCAATTCTGTGAACCCATTCAGACTCGAGGGACAGAAGACAATTGTCTACAGAATAATGGAATATTTGGATTGGAATCCCCCGGACTGGATCGTTTACCCAGGGGGTGCACTCGGAAACAGTTCAAGCTGCGGAAAGACTCTCATGGAACTCTACAGCTGGGGATGGATAAAGAAAATCCCTAGACTCGTTATTGTTAATTCAATCGGAGCAAATACACTCTACGAACTGGTTAACGGTTTTTTCGCAGGAAAAGAGCTCACATGGAATGATGGCCATCCTGACCTTGAAATGATAAAACGCTATTATTCTTATCGGGACACTAAAGGAATATTCCCTAAAACAGCTGCCACAGCCATTCAGATAGGCAAACCAGCGAATATTCTGAAAGCCTTAAGAGCACTAGACTTTACCCGAGGAATAGTAACACAAGTAAATGATAAAGAGATGAGCGACGGGATGTCAATTGTAGGATTAAACGGGTTTGACTGTGAAATGGCTTCAGGATCAGTTCCCGCCGGAATTCGGAGGCTCAGAGAGGAGGAGACAATTAAAAAGGACGACGTCGTTGTAGGTATCCTTACAGGAAGACAAAAGGACTCAAGATTATCCGTAGAGTACCACACAGAAGCCTCAAACATGTTTGCTAGACCGCCCAGAATAGAATAGTATGTATATCGCTCTCCTTATGAGTTGGACGCTTCTACCATCATACATGACCCTTTTCTTCCCGAACTTCTCTCCCGCCTACATCTTATCATGATAGCAACAAACGAAACCACCGATGTTTAAATATTGAAAACACAGCTCCATTCGTCAATAAGTGGGGGATCATCTTTTTTTCGATGCCTCTTTGAGTGAAAATAAAATCCCGTAGGCTTTATCCTGGGTCTCTTTCCATTCTCTCTTAGGAACAGAATCTATTACTATTCCGGCTCCTGCCTGGATAGAGGCTCTTTGTTTGTTGATAATAATTGATCTTATGGTTATGGCAAAGTCGCATGAACCATTTGCGGAGAAGTAGCCAATAGCTCCTGCATAAAGACCTCTTGGACACGGTTCTAGTTCATCAATTATTTCCATCGCTCTTACCTTGGGTGCTCCAGAAACTGTACCTGCCGGAAATACCGCCCTAAGGGCGTCGTATGAGGTTAGACCGGGTGCCAAGCTACCTTTCACATGCGAAACAATATGCTGTACATGACTGAACTTCTTTACAGACATCAGTTCGTGCACTTTGACCGTCCCATACTCACAAACTCTTCCCAGGTCGTTGCGCGCCAAGTCTACTAACATCGTGTGCTCAGCAACCTCTTTTTCGTCCGAAAGTAGCTCTTTTGCCAGCCTCTCGTTTTCAGTTTTGTTTTTAACTACCGGTCGGGTGCCGGCGATTGGGAAGGTCTCGGCGTTATCACCAGTTACACGTACAAGCATCTCTGGGCTTGATCCTATCACTGTAGCCCCACCTAATTTTAAGAAATACATATATGGTGACGGATTTACATCTCTTAGTTTACTGTAGGCAGGTAACAAGTCTCCCCTAACATTGAAAGTATTGCTATTTGACAATACAACCTGAAAGACATCACCCTGGTAGATGTAATGCTTTGCCTTTTTGACCAAGTCCATGTACTCCTTGCTATTCAACATAGACTTAGGAGTGGAGTACCAGAAGCTCTTCATTTGGAAAGGAACCGTAGTCTCGATCTCGGAGCTGATTTCCTTATATCGAGATTTCCCAATTGTAAAGTAATATGCGTTCTTCGCAATATGATCGTAAACTATCCCGTCGGTATGAATCCCAAATTCTAAGAGAGGAAAAATTTTTTTCCCCTTATATTTTGATGGAATATGCTCCCAATAGCGAATGGCATCATAACTCACGAACCCGACAGCCCCTCCAGTATATCTGAATTTGTTGTTATTGACTTTGGGAACGTATCTTCTAAGTTGCTCCAGTGGGTTAGTCAAGTCCTCGATGTGAATAATTTCATTCTTAGAGTTGCGGATGTAGAACTTGGAAGAATCACAACTCACAACAAATTCAGGATCAAAACCGAGTACTGATATTTCTGCAAGCTGCCTGGGTCCTACAAGGGACTCCAGAATAAAGAGCCGCCTGTGGGAGCGGTATAGCTTGCAAAATATGCGGAAGGGATCATCGTCTGTATGCAGCGTTTTCAATATTAGAGCACTATCTCTTTTTCCTTTCTTTTGCGAAATAGGGATGTTCAACCGGAGTCTTTCCTGATAAACTGCTCTCTATTTGATTGACTGAACAGTAATAAAGTTTTGTAAAAAGCTGATTGGGCTTTAGGAATACGCGCTTATGCGCAAATTCTGAACAAGTAGTTCCTTAAAATCATTGATACTTATCTCAGATCGGAAAGATCATCTTGGGTTTCGACTCGGGACATGGCATGAGGACTAAGTGGTTTTCTTCCCGCGAACCCCTCGTCCTTCTTGTGCCAAAATTTCACTTGGCTTTCCCCTACTTTCCAACAAAGCCATACCTCCTCGTCGAACCGTTTAGAAGGGAAGTCGAGGAGTCCTTCGTCAACACTCTTGATGATTACTCCCAGCTCTTCGATCTGCTCTATGGATTTGTAAAGCTTAGTGACAGCAACATTTAGCTCCTGCTTTTTCCTGAAAAAATCACTGAACGGCGAATCTGAGTCGACTATTCTCTGGAGTTCCTCCTGGAGAGATACAACGCTGTCTTTTTGGGATATAATCTGCCTAATTCTCTTCTCTACATCAGGCAATGTCTTATTAGCGGATTGTGGAGTGTACAGCTTGAACATCGAGGCATTTCTTAAGCAAAAAATGCAATTTATGTATTCCTCAATAGCACATCAAAAGTTGCATTGTATGAGGCATTAGATTCCTTTCTTTTTTGATTTTTTTGATTTCTTTCCGCCGTTCTTGTGCAAACTACAGGAATTGATGCTCAGCTTATCCAGATCTCCCAAACCATGTTTGTAGAGTTCCCAGCTGTTCGACCTTCCAAAAAGGTTATCCAAATCAGCCGACGCTGAGAGCGAGAACTTATTGATCGCCAGGTGCAGTGTTTCGTGGCTTAGTAAGGAGCATGCAATTTGTGTAATATTACCATCGCTGTGATATTCTCTCCAGGAACGGTAATTCGAAATAAATGCACGTGAACGGCCGTAGTAAGGTACATACATAAGTCCTCGTTTTCCGGGCTCTCCTTTTAATGAAAGATGTGCGACCATTGTTTATCTCAATGAGATTACTTCTATGATTAAATGCCTTGATTAACCTATCTTGGCGATAATAAGTACGCGAATAACGCTAGTCCAATCGATCCAACAATGACGAGTGGACCAATGGTACAAAAAATCGAAAAAACTGTTCTGTGCCAGCAAATTAATGACCACAATATAGAAAATGTGAATAGAAGTGGCGAAGTTTACATATCAAATACCGCCACCCGTTATAACTATCATAGAACCAGGTCGCATTGTTTAATTGAATTACATCAACAGAGCACTAAGGGATTTAATATTTTTGCCAGGATCAGGCACCTCCGCCCTCGTCGCGGCTGCCAAAAATAAAGGAGGCAAGTGGATAGGAACGAGTTCCAATATGTTTGTAAAGCAGGCATCCAATATCGAGATGGCCATACGGATTGAAAAGTCGTATTCAAAAAAAAAGCCGCTCGCTTAAACTTGCTCTTGGCTCTGTTAAGTGCGCGCTCCGCTCAGTAGATCCTGCTAACTTGATCAAAAATAGCTTAAAGCTAAGAGACGGGGAACTTCTGCTTTACGACATTAGAAAGCATCGAACCATTGTTGACTTGGAGTTGTTTAAATCTGTCTATTTGGTAGGTGCGGGCAAAGGGACAGCAAAAATGGCTAGTGCAGTTAGTGAGATCCTATATAACAGGATCTCGGGAGGCGCTATTACCATTCCATATGGGACTTCTTGCCATATCGATGGAATTTCCGTTACCCACTCAAGTCATCCTACCCCAGACGCTGCGGGAGTAAAGGGCACAAAGAAAATGATAGAGATACTTGGAAAAACCTCTCCCTCAGATCTTGTCATAGTCCTTATCTCAGGTGGCGCCTCCTCTTTAATGCCATATCCATCAGTTGGTCTGTCTTTACCTGAGAAGCAAGATATCTCAAATACGTTGATACTATCAGGCGCATCGATTGAGGAGGTTAACACGGTTCGAAAGCATCTGTCCAGAGTCAAGGGTGGCCAATTGCCCCGCTACAAGAATAAGGAGTGTCAATTAATCTCTCTAATTGTATCCGACGTAATAAATGACAGACTTGATGTTATAGGCTCGGGACCTACGTATCCTGACTCTTCAACTTATGAGGACGCCACGCGAGTTCTCAAGAAATACGGGCTTTGGAAAAGGCAATACGCGAGAGTAAGGACGGTAATAGCAGAAGGTGTAAAGAAACGCCGACCTGAGACTCCTAAGGATGGGGATACGATTTTTCAAAAAGTCACCAATATCCTAATCGGCAACAACGATGTAGCCTGCACTGCTGCTTCTAGATACTTAATGAGCCACGGGGTTCAGGCTCAAAAGTTAGGAACATCGTTTGGCGGCGAAGCAAGAATCTTTGGCAGAAAACTGGCTTGCTTGGCCAAGCTGGTCCAGCCCGAAAAATCTCCTTTTGCATATGTTCTAGGAGGAGAGACTGTGGTTAAGGTGAATAAAGTAAAAAAGCCCGGCGTAGGAGGGCGAAACCAAGAGGCAATATTGTCAGCGGCTATAGAGCTTGAAAATTTTCAAACAAGTAAAGATATTACTATTCTTAGCATCGGAACAGACGGCATCGATGGTAATTCCGATGCTGCTGGCGCATTTTGGAATTCGCAGGTTATATCAAATTTTAAGAAAAGAGATCTTAATACCATTTATTTTTTAAAAACTCATAACAGCTACTATTTTTTCAGACAACTGAACTCTCTAATAATAACTGGGAGAACTGGAACTAACGTAAATGATGTTTCAATTGTGTGCAAAGTTGAGTAAACCCATCGTCAGTTGCTGACAATAGCCCGCCATCTCCCATCCAAACCTGCACTACTTAAGTAGCAACATAAACAGACATTACGCAATAAATCTTATGCTGTATTCTGCAGAGACTATTCTTTCTACCTTATCATTATCTCTGACCACAACCAAAGAACCGTCTTCTTCCAATCCAAGTACTGTAGCAGTAAATTCTTGGGCGCCATGCGATACATGCACAGGTTTTGATGTTAAGTCATATGCTCTGTCCTTCCATTGGTCTAGCAGAGGATAGCCAGTATTCGATTCTATTTTCAAATAATATTTGTCGAGTGCTTTCAAAATATTCTTTATCAGCCTTACTTTGTCGCAAGGTGCTGCCAATTCATCACTCAGAGAGGTTACCTGACATGGAAACGTTTGGCACTTTATATCCCTTTGAACCTCAGCACTGTTTACGTTGACATTGACCCCGATGCCTATTATTACATACTCAATAGTGCTGGAATTCACAGAAGCGTCCACCAGGACACCTGAAACCTTTTTACCGTCTATCAATATGTCATTTGGCCACTTGAGCCTTGATTCTAACCCGGTACAGTGGGTTATTGCTTCAGAAACGGCTAAAGAAGCGCCGAATGAAAATAAGATGCATTTGCTTGGATGCAACATTGAACTGAGGATTACGGATAACCATATTCCCCCTCGAGGTGAAGCCCATTCCCTTCCGTTGCGTCCTGTGCCGCTTAATTGGCTGTCGGCAATAATAACATAGCCACCGACCCTTAAGGCGCCCTTTGCATTCACTAGGTTCTTTGCAAGTTCCTGCGTGGAGGATAAACTTCTAAACCAGAGTATCGCCCTGCCTACGTACTGAGTTTGAAGAAGGTCGCGGAGTCTAGGCATATCCTTGTAGGAATCATAGTCACTACACATGGCAAAGCCCAGAGACTCCCGGCTTAAGCCATTAAGCATAGATCCTTTTTTTAATATCGGTCTCATATATTTACATATATTTCTACATAATTCGTCAATCAACCTTTAGACAGCGGTAGTATGTTATTCCCTGTACCGTTACATCTTCTATTTTGAATCTCATCTTTTCGCCTTTTGAGTCAACACCCCTTCGTGCAAATCCCCTAGTGAACTCCAAAAGAAAGTCGGACAGACCAAGTTTTAACATTGTATAGTTTATCTGTTCTTCACTCAAAGATAATGCCTGTGAGATTTCCTTTGATGAAAACCCCTTATCCTGATGTCTGCACAGAAATTCGGTTATTATTCGCTTCATGTCTTTCTGCGCGTCAAACTCTGCAGCATCAATTGGAGGTGAAATTTTTGGTCGAATTCAGAAGTAGTTTTCCGGTATAAGTTCTTAACTAATACTCCGGGCGGGTTATCGCCCCAGAAACACCAACATTGACCAGTCATAGTGACCTAAGCGCCGGCAAATAATAATTAATGACGAATGTGTAAACACCTAAAGCATTGATAAGCAGATGGCTTAGGGCCATTAGACTAAAGTTCCTTTTAGCATCTCTTTTTGCTTCAGGAAATGGTATGGCGCTGGCGCTATGGAGATACTCTTCATTTGATCTGAACTATGCTGTATTGACAATCGTTGGGGTCTTCAGCTTGCATGCTAGTATAGATCTTTTAAACGACTATTGGGACCACAGGAGGGGAATAGACAAGATGACGAAGAGGACAAAGTTTAGCGGCGGAAGTGGTGTTATACCTGAAAACCTTCTTTCACCAAGGACTGTTTACGGAGCCGCGATCCTCTTTCTATTAGCAGGTGTTCTAATAGGATGTTATTTTGTGGTGGTCCGCGGACCTATTATCGCTTTAATTCTTATCTTTGCAGTCTTATCGATTTTCTTTTATTCCTCCAAAATCGTTAACTTTGGATTGGCAGAACTATTTGTTGGGGTAAAAGGCCTTCTAATAGTTATAGGATCATTTTATGTCCAGAC
>DASTCR010000188.1:0-9512 GCA_035710925.1 Nitrososphaeraceae archaeon
CCTGGTATGGACGGATTTGAGTTTGCAAACTATATCAATGAAATAAAACCAGGAATAAAAGTGATTTTAATGACTGCATTTGATGTCAATAATAATTTATTGACTGAGAATATGAAGTCTACTGCTAACAAAAACAATATAATCCAAATTATCCAAAAACCTATATCTCCCAAGAAACTTGCAAAAACAGTTTTTTCGTTACATTAGAATACTTAGAATAAGATACTAAGTATTCGCATTAATATAGGTGAAGACTCAAAATATTCTTTGTATTTACCAAAGCCTACGTCAAATAAAACAACCTGCTCAAATTATAAAACATAAATATAAAAAATGATTTCTTGCAATAAGTTATCCCTGCTCAAGAATTACACCAATCGAAATTTGGAGCCCATTTTCTTGTGATATACCAAGACTTGTTTGCATTCAGAGAAATGTATTCTTACTATGTTAAAGTCGCTCTCAATAATAATGAGATTGTTTTGATCCTCCCCTTTTATGAAACGACAGATAATGTGAAACGTATACTATCAGAAGATTCTGCCTGTATTGATGTAAAAAAACATGAAAAAGAACAGTCTCTTTTAATCATGGATTCACTGAAAGCGTATAGTCTGAAAGGTGGTTTGATTCCGTTTTTAGAACAAACAGTAAAATTCGCCAAGACTTCAGGAAAGAATGGCGTTACAGTATTGGCTGACATGGGATCATTCTTTTATAATCAAAAAAGTGATGGCTGTATGCACTATGAAATGACATTGCCAACACAATATGAAGGTATGAATCTGAAGGGATTTTGCATATATCACAAAAAGGACTATGAGAGAAGGTTTTCAGAGAATGATAGACGGAAGCTTTCTAATCATCATGGCAAATCCCTAATATTGCTTCCTACTACTAGGAATTAGTTGTCATCAATACATAAAATCTAACTTCTAATAGAATAAGATTTCACTCACCCACTCTGTAATACTGTATTGTATTTCTTCAAAATCCGAGAATGGTTTATCCCCTACTTCTCAAATTTGGTATTGAATAGGCAACTGGTCTACTTAATGGCAGTAATTTAGTAAGTTGTGTATACTAAAGGTCGGAAACCTTTCTTCTAAATTTTGAAGAGGGAATTTTGAACCATCTTTTACTAACAGTTTAGCTTTGCTTTTACTATTTTTACTAGTTCATTACTAGGTATTGGTTTTTTGATAAAACAATCAACCTCTAGATTAGGAAATAATTCTTGAAATTGATTATGATAATCCTCAAATGCCGTAATGAAACATACTTTAACCCTTTTATCTTTATCTCTTATCTTTTGAAAAAGCTCAAAGCCAGTCATTTGAGCCATTTTAATATCTAATAATAACAAATTATAAGCCCCTGTTTTGTAATTAGATAAAGCCAGCACCGGATCATTGAATACATCCACACTAAATCCAGATCGTTCTAGCACAAGTCTGAATAATGTTGCCAGATCTGGCTCATCATCTACTAAAAGAATTCTGTTTTCTTGGACGGATAAGGAATTGGAATAATTATCTTTTTGAATTGTTCTTATTGGGGTATTGCTGTTCTTATTAGTAATATCAGAATTAAAACTAAAGAAGGGACGCTTCATTCCTTGGTCAAAAGGAATTATTGGTTCATTTCTAACCAAAAAGCTCAAGTTCTCCTGGGAGGCTTTTTGACATGTCTACGTATCTACGACGTATGTATTAACCAGTAATATTAAGCAAATGGATTATACTGAAATAATTTCAATATTTTATTCGAAGAATAAATATCTCTCGGAACAAATAGGCATCATAGCGAAAGTTTACATAGAGTAAGGCAAGCTATATTCCTGTTATTACTATCTGTACTTGTTGTAATAGTATCTTTACAATAAAAATAATTTATGTTATTAATTAATTTCTTTTAAGTCAGCTCCTACATCTCAGCTTCTATATCCACTACAAGTAACGGATGCCCTGTCTGTTTATAGTCCCATGGTAAGCAGTTGAACATAGAAGTTGGATGTAGAATGTCAGCGTTTAATAGCCTATGAAATAAAATATACAATTATCTTTCTCCTTTGAGTTTGTGTCTATTATGTTGTTTAATGATTAGAACTCCCTTTTCCCTTACTCAATTCTTTATTAATTAAAAGTTCGTCGTCGTTGTCACTATCCCTTTTCACAAGTATCCATTGTTTTTTCTTAAAGAAAATAAACAGAACTGCAACTACTATAATCATAGAAAGTACGACTATTAGAAAACCTAACGGCAGACTATTAATATTATTTAGATCTAAACCATTCATTCCATAAACACCAGAAATAAATGTCAATGGCAATACTATAGCTGAGAAAATGGCTAGAATTCTCATTGTATCATTCATTTGTAATGATATGTTGGCCATATAGAGATCCCTTGTTGAATTTATTGTATCTCGATATGACTCTACAAGTTGTATTAGTTGGGTGATGTTATCATAAGCCATTTCAATGTATTTGACTTCGACTTCTTTTTTTGACTGCTCTTTTTCCATATGTATCAAAAAATTCAGGATGTCTCTAATATGCCAGAAATGCCTTCTTAAAACTATTATTTGTCTGGATAGTGTATCAAGATACGCAAGCATTTTTTTTGTTGGCCTGTATAAAGTTCTTTGTTCAAAGTTAGTTATGGTTAATTCTATTGCTGTCAGAAGCTGTTCATATCTATCTACAATCTCAGATATCATACTATAATATAATGCATCGATTGGGGCTCCCATGACTTTCTTATTTTTCTCTTCAAAGAGTCTATACACATTACTCATTAGATCTACATCTGATGAGTGTATGGTTATGAGCCAGCCTTTGCCAAGAAATAGATAAACACCGTCAGTGATAAGAGTGCGAAGATCCTTGTATTTTATACCGAGGATTATGGTGTAGGTATGATCCTCTAATATGCGAACCTGAGGTTTCTTGGATTTATTGAGAGTTGTTTCTACTGCTTTTGCGTCCAATGAAAATAATTCCTGCATTCTTCCAATTTCAGCTCTGGTAGGATCGACAAGATCGACCCATATGTTATATCCTTGTTTGATATCCTCTATGGAGCCCTTTTCTTTTATCTCTTGTTCGTTGTAGGCAATAGTCGTTTGCATTTTATTCTTGTATGCAATAACAAGATACTAATTACTTAGAATTATAAAGGTGGATTCTTTTCATACAACTAATCGTATTCGCTATTTAAGAATAAGTTTCTTCTATTCGTATGACACTCATCTTGGGTAGTTATACGTTGGTTTATATCCTAGACAATTCCCATTGATATTATTAATCAGGACATTGCGTGGAATACTTTTTTCACTACTGATTTACATTTTCATTCTAATTGAAATGAACTAACTGAAACATGTTGAAAATTCAATGAATCGACTACAGCTGTAAAGAGAGCTGCACGAAGATTTTAGATTAAACCCTCTTTAATGTTTGTGTCTAAACTGCTTGAGAAGTTGACTACTTGAAATTCGGAAAGGAATCACTAACTGAGTCCTAACAATCTAGCCAGACATTTCTTACATATTAACGAGCAATAATTTATTAATATGGCTATTGTATTGCCATAGTTTATTTGCATAACCATGGCCCTATCGATAAAATGAAAAGGGTACGGTAAGGGTAAGGGTTTTTCTATAATGATTTCTTTTTTAGATGAATCACTTGATTTGCTATCTTTCAAACTGGTTTGGATATTTTAAACGTGATTATTCTACTAGATTTTATATCCATACAAATATAACTCATTTTATGAACACTCATGGTAAATACTCACACATTTTCTTGTTGACAACAATGATTACTATAGTAGTAATGTTAGGGCTTGCTTCATCCATATCATCCACTCTATTTGCTCAAAGTCCCTTACATTCTGGACATGCTGCCACTAATGATACGATTTCAAAGTATACAGATCAAGAAGACAGAATAATAAAATCTCTTTCGTCTGAAGATATAAAATCATTACAAACAGGAACAGGAGATGCCTTTGGTGGTATGGCTAAGCTAGCAGAATTAAACGGTTATCCTGGCCCAAGACATGTATTGGATTTGGCAAATAAACTTAAACTTACTGATGAACAGAAAAAGAATATTACAACAATTTACAATGATATGAAAAAGAAAGCGATAGAGTTGGGACAGAAGATTGTCGATATAGAAAGAATTGCCAATGAGGAATTTGTTAATAAATCAATAACTGATATTCAAATAAAACAACTAATCTTGAAAAGTGCAGAAATTTACGGACAACTTCGGTATACTCATTTAAACACTCATTTGAAGATGCTAGATATTCTTACCTCTGAGCAAATTGCCCTATACAATAATTTACGTGGTTATTCATACAGCGGCCAATAGAGAACTAATACAGAATAGCATGACATACTTACTTATCACCCTTCATCATTGAGCTAATCCACCATACTACTTGCGGGAATGCATGCTAACTCCCGTGCCAGCTGAAGTTTGCCATTACACCAGACTTTGTAGAGAATTGATGGGGTAAATCTGGATCAGACCACTGACTAGCACTTGGAGCCAATGCAAAGGTCTCACCATCCATTCCAAATGCAGATGCAAACCCTGCTCCCTGTAATGTCATTGTGCGGCCTGACTCGTTTTTTAGCTCCCCGTACTTCATCTTACCAAAATTACCAACTGTTACTGTCATGTTATTCCCGTCATCATTAACTTCGATCTTGGTGCTCTGAGTAGGCAGCCATTTTGTTGAGAGTGATGATATCATTTCCATAGGACCACCTCTTTTTCCCTTGAATATGGCCTCTAGATCTTTGCGTTGTCTTTCGTCAGCTACCTCGTCGATATAAAGTCGATAGGTGGCGTTACCATCAAGTATTGTTGGACCCGGAAAATCAACCGCCAATACAACGTCTCTTCCTTTTAGATCGATACCATCAATGCTCCCATTCTGGATACGGAAAAGTATGGGAGCGGCACAATAACCCTGGTCCATAATCATTAACTCTTTTACACCAAACCAACAGGGGCATAACATATTACAGGTACAGTTTTCAACCATTTTTCCACTTAAATTCTACGTCATGTTATGAACCAGATCGCAACTTCATATTTATCTTTGACGGTATGAAAGAAAATATTATCAGTAACCCTATTTCTCAATCAGAATAGCTTAAACAAACACTTTACAACTTATAATGAAAGTAACCTGTAGTCTGTATATAACATGCTGCAGTAAATATTGGAATATCATTCTCATTTAGATTCTTGATTTCTACATCTCGAATATTTCATTCTGAGTACTAGTAAACCTACATAATAAGGAATGTTATACAATGCAGCAAGTGCAGCTGTCTCAATATCGAAAAAGCGTTCGGCAACGACAAAAACAAGAATATTGTTTATGTACGTCATAGCAATGATGCCATTAATTCTTGTTGTTATTAACTGCCCTTTAATGGATAAAGCTAATAAATACCCGACTAGCAAGTAAAGGACAAAGAGTAGTGATGCGGAGATCAAGGATGTTAGGACTAATGATTGATCAATAAAGAAGTATTGGGAAAATCTTGCAAACATGGAGAAGTTAATTAATATGATAAAGATTACAGAAAGAAATAGTGAATTGCCTGCAACAAATTTAGAAACCCTAGGAACATATTTTCTTGTACTCCATCCAAGAGATAAGGGAATGAATAATGCTATCACGAGAAGAAAGCTAATATCATATATTGGTATTACAAATTCCCCGGTATCTTCAAAAAATACATAGAGGATGAAGGGTAATGTTACTGGGACAACAAGAGAAGAGATCGTCACCAAAGCAGCAATTGTACCTATCCCACCAGCTCCTATGAAATTGATTGCAAACGGTGCACCAAGCCCAGTTGAAATGCCACTCAGTAGAGTCGCAGATAAAGCTAGTTTCGGATAAACTAATGATGTTATGACATAAACTATACACGGTAGTAGGATAAGTTTACCTATCGTGAAAACCATAAGCGCCTTTGGCTTGTGAAAAGTATTAACCAAATGTCTGGGATGTAGGTTGATTAGATTTACGTACAATAGACCACCGAGCCAGACTAATAAATACGGTTCAAGAGACATACCAGTTGTTGGAAATAGGACCCCTGTGATGATAGACACCATCGCTGAGAGCAGTACCAACATACTGCCTATACCTCCTCTTCTTATTGGAGAAAGATCATCGGAATCGGAATTGTTTAATCCGTCTCTCATTATCAATCATTTAGAATAGCGAGGTACCTTATAGTTTTGAGTGAACCAGATTAGCTTGTTCTACTCAGCGTTTGGATCAGTTTGTCTCAAAAAATAGTCCGTCGTACATATCAAGTCTGGCAACCATTTTGTCTAGTATAAATCCGAGCAAATCCTTGAGTCCATGATAGTAAATCTGATTCTTTTTAAGAGATCCATTAGTATATAGATTAATACTAATGGGATCATAATTGGTATATATGCCATCTAACTCACAGTCTGTTAATCCAGTTCAAGACCTACTAGATCGAGTTACAGATCTCCAGCGAATATTAGAAGACCTTGAACCTAACATTCGTAATAACCGGGTACAAAGTCAGTATGAGAATGTTAGAACAAAGCTTGCTGATGCAAAATCAGCCGTATGGGCCCTTGGTACAGTTTTAGAAAGATATAGCACCAGCTAGGCTATACATTACCTTGAAAGAATAAAAGATCAAGCTTGATTATTTCTGATTATCCAATATAAGAAAAATAAAAAAGAAAAAGTCTAAGACTATAAATGAACTGCAAAAAGTACTAGCATAATAATGAGCCCAGTCTTTAGTTTAATTGGACCATTTATCTACTATCTCCTATACTAAAATAATAAAGTTAAACTATGCGGAGATGATATCTACTTGTTGAGCACTAAAGGAGGATAAATGACAAAAATCCTGCCCCACAGGAACAAACGAGACAACATTATCATAGTCATAGTCTCGTTGATTACATCGATTGTCATTACAAATTCATTTATCATTTTTTCTCCTGACGAAGACAGTAGATTTTACTTTTCTGGATTAACATCAAGTTTTGCTATTGCAGTAGGCTTAGTAATATCCATTGTAATGGTGTACAGATACAAGATAAGCATTAAAAAACAAAAAGAAATGCAACAAGTACTCTTGAATCAAAATGATGATATTAACCCTCATCATTATTATGATAACAACAAAATTCATCTCTCTGTTTGTCTATTTTTTGCATTTTGGTTAGTAGCTTCGGTCAATTGGATTTTTGAAGATCAAAAAGCCCCTGGTGTTCTTATAGCTGATATTCTTTACTATTTGGGATATGCATCATTTGGTTATTTCGTATACAGTTTATATTATCATTTTTTTAGGAGGGAATTTGAACCATTCATTCTTATTTTAATAGGTGTTCTCATTTTAGTACCTCTAATCTTTATCGTTGATACGATAGTAAGCACCCTGAGATTACTTTCTACTCAAACAGTGGATATTTCACTTGTGGTTGTTAATGCTTCATACCCTATACTAGATGCAATAGTGATTTTTCCCATAGCATTAATGTTTTGGGGAGTTAGACGCATAAGTAGACACAAAAATACTGCTCCAGATGAAAAAGAGTCAAATGAGAAAGGTAAATCACCTTCTTCTGTTTTTGTCTCTGGTACTACTTCCATATGGGTACTATTATTGCTTGTAGCAATGGTATTATCTGCTGCTGGTGATAGTGGATTTGCATATACTTCTGCATTCGATGTAACAACAGTTCAAAATTATATATGGATATGGAATGTCTTATATAATAGCGACCATCTTTGTTTGGCTGCAGCACTGATTGGTTATAGACACTTTTTCTCCTTTAATAAAATAGATACATTGCAACACTAGAGGGCGAGATTATATTTTCAAATTATATTTTCTATCTTAATTGATATTAAACAAAAGCTGAGCTTGTCCATAAACACGGCCTAATAAGTTCTGATAGTTACATAGCTAAAAATGACAGGGGGTTATTATGAGACTTCCATTCCAAAAGCCGCCACTTAATTTTATTTATTGCTTAGATTAAATACCATTGTAGTTGAAACAATTACTACTTGAGTTTATTTGATAATCTATGTCTCTGTTAAGAAAAATTATATCATTGTTGTTAGCCCTCATTTTAGAAGGAATTATTTTGATGAGAACATGTAAAATCTCTACAATAATAACAAAAGCTGCATTGCTTACAGATAGGTTCTGATAATGTAGGAGTAAAATCATAATAACAGTTAAAGCACTTCATGATAATTTCTTTATTGTTACGCCTAATTTGTATTGTTCTTTGAGTCATAAAAAGCCCTTTTGACTAATCGATCCTTATTATCTTCCGTTTTATTTCTATATTTCTAAATGTCTTTAGAGAAGAAAGAAAGTAGACGAGAAGAAGTGGAAGGACAAAAAAATAAAGAAGACAATGACAACGATGACAACGATAATATCCTCACAAAGGAAGTTGTGTCGTGGAAAGGATTTGAATATGCTTTGAGACAACCAAATGCCTCTTTGTTTAACAAAATGTTAAGTGAATATTTGGAAAATAAAGAAGAGTATGTTTCAGCTTTCAAATCCAGAGAATCTCAGCACTCGGCAGAATCATTATTTATAGCATTAATATTCCAGCAACAAAAAATGATAAGTAAACTAATCCAACAGTTAAAGTTAGATTAAGTTTGTTTGGTTAGAATAAGTTCTATTTTCATTCCTATGCTATAGTAGTTAGATTACCTCTTCTGAGGTCTATCATATCTTTATATGCAGCCACTGTAATAGTATAAATGTCATCTAAGTAAATAGAAAAGGCTCAGTCAGAATGTATATCCCAAGCCCAATGAGAACAAAAGGCAAAATGATATTCCCAATATGGCGTATCCTGGAAGCAACTAGAGGATGATTCATGAAATAATATGATGATATACACCAAACAGCAGTCATTGCAATGAAAACTGCTGTGAGCGTGGTAATTTGGCTTACAGTATTATATTTCGAAAATAGAGGAACATACACACCGATATTGTCACCACCATTTGAAAATGTGACAGCCGCAACCGATAGAAATGAAAAATATGATCTATTCTTTTTCTTATTTTGCACCTCTTGTCTTGAAGGCGATTTGTCTTTCTTTCTTATTTCGACTAGATTCTTAATGCCTATTACTATAGGTATTATGCCCATTAGTCCAATAATATATGTTGGGACAACTAGTGAGATTAAGGAACCTAGAGCACTTATGGCTATGAGTAAACCAATACCTATAAACTGACCTAATACCACTTGACGAACTGGAAAAGTCAATGAAGAAAAGAACATCATGAGGACAAAAATGTCATCAATGTTGGTGGCGACAAAGGCAGCAACACCTATTGTAACCAAACCAAGAATATCTATCATGGCTTACAAATACAGGAGCCCATGATCGTATAATACAATAAATAATTGTTGTTTCTTGCAG
>DASTCR010000189.1:0-3647 GCA_035710925.1 Nitrososphaeraceae archaeon
TGACCCAATTATAAGCATGAATACAAATACAAAAACAACTATGGCAATCCTTGCTATTGCTGCAATATCTTTAACGGTGACCGCAAATATCGATGCTATTGCCTTTGTTAATACAGCAGTTGCTCAGAATATGACAGCAAATGCTACTGATACCAGTAACATGACAACGTTCGAAGAGAATACGACATCTGCTGGAAACGCTAGCTCTAGCAGTGGTATAACATAAAGCAAACCAAAGCAATTATTAATATTTCTTTTCACACAATTTTGTTATGCCATAACTGCTTAGCTTTTTCTGTTGTAATTTCCTCTCGTTCACATGCTGTATAAGTTAGATAATCATTCGAAAAAATAGTCCTTCTTACTATAAGTCAACATTTCATCACAACTTGGACATTGCTCAGCGTTGTTTGCAAGTGCAGTGGCTTCAAAGGCCACCTCATTGATCTGAGTAAATGAAGGAAATTTAAAACCACAATTTTTACATCTGACCATTAATTTGGTCAACAACGATTATGAACTAGCGATATATATCAAAATTATGGAAGATCCTTGTCAAAGCGGATAAAACTATCCAATTTGCTCTCAGTCCAAAGAGCAAGACATAGCCAGTAATAACTGTAAGATAGAAAAAAGAATGATATGTCAGTTAGATATTTCCCATAGATTTATCTTTATCTTGATATTAAAAACTGAAATTCTAATACGCGAATACTAATGGGAAGCGAGAGAAGATGCTTCGAAGAGAAAGTGCAGATATAGATGAGAATTTCTGTCCTTCTTCCTTGAAATCACCTTCGATTGGATGTTTGGTTTGTCATAAAGTCTCAAAGGCAATAACAGATACCGAATCAGGAGAAATTATTTGTAGTGGTTGCGGGGTGGTGATTACCGAATATAGCGAAGAACATCGTGACGAAAGGAGTATTTCGGCAGGCCATCACACGAAAGATAAGATAATACCAACTAATCCTTTCTCTTCTTACAATAATACAGGAGTTATGACAGAAATTGGGAGAACAAACAAGGATTTTAGTGGACATGAATTGAATGTAGCTATGCGTTCAACATTTGAAAGATTGAGAACCTGGGATAAGAGAATGCGGCTATATGGTTCTAGAAGGACTGGTATGAGCAATAATGCTAGCCTGTGGAAGATTTTCTATCGACTTGGAATATTGAAGGTTAGACTCGGATTACCGAGTATAATAGTAGAAAAGGCGGCCTACATATATAGAAAGGCTCAACAAAGAAAATTAGTATCAGGGGGCAGAACTATTTCTGCAGTATTGGCCGCAGCTGTCTATATTACGTGTAGAGAGATAGGAACTCCTCGACCATTAAATGAAATTGCAAAGGTTAGTGACATCAAACGAAAAGATATTGCTAGAAATTATAGGATCCTAATAAAAGAGCTTGACTTACAGGTTCCAATAATTGATCCTATGAAGTGTATTATTAGGGTAGCTAACACAGTTGAGATCAACGAAAGAACGAGACGTCATGCACTCAAAATAATGGATGAAGCTATTAGCAGAGAAATGCCTGCAGGAAAAGATCCTATGGGTTTATCTGGAGCCATAGTTTATGCAGTTTGTAAAAAGGCAGGACATGATATAACCCAAGCAGATATAGCAAAAGCAGCTGGTACAACACATGTTACGATAAGAAAAAGATTCAGAGAGTTGGAAGGAATTTTGTGATAAGTAAACTTGGTTTTTTTGGCGCAAGATCTCAAGTAGCAACTATCCTATATATTGTTAAAAAGAGAACCGATTTTTGGGTTCTAGCCACGTTAAGCAATAGCGCGAAAATTGTTTTTAAACCTCCCGAGGTGGATAACCTAACCATCAGTATAGTTTTATTGCCCTTTAGTTTATATTTTTGATACGGTCTATGAAGATAGTTCAGCGTATCTGCCCGTGACGGAATTGCAGAAAAAACTTGCGTTACAAGTTGTGAAGGAAGATACACTGAGGTATGAGGAAATTGAGAATGTTTGCGGCGTAGACGTATCGTATGGAAATAACACAGCATATTGTTCAGCCCTCTTAATAAACAGGCATAATTGGGAGGTGATGGACGTGACGAACATTAGCATTCCGTCGTCTCGGCCATATATTCCAGGATTATTTATGATAAGAGAAGCTAGACCCGTCTTGACCACACTTAAGGCGATGAAAAAAGAAATGGATTTGCTACTAATAGACGGACACGGAGTCTTACATCCTAGAAGATGTGGATTGGCTTGTTACATTGGGATAGCCCTCAACAAGCCAACAATTGGAGTGGGTAAGCACCTTCTTTGTGGTTCGGTACGAAACGATCATTTTATCGACGATAATGGAGAAATCATAGGATTCAAAGTCGATAACACCGGAAATGATAAAAGGTCAGTATATGTTAGTGTTGGCAACCTAATCAGTCTAGTCACCTCCGTACGATTGGTTCAGGATTTAACGAAAGAAAGACAATGGATCCCCGAGCCATTAAGACTAGCTGATATCAATTCAAAGAACAAGCTCAATTTTTCGCCTCAGATTATTTAGGATAACCAGCGACTGCCTTTGTGGTTAGGAAATCCTGACCAAGTAATTAAATTGCTTTTGATGACGAATAGAACATTTTTTAATGCAGATAGTCCTTAAATTTAATTATCTTGATGCTACCACCACGAATTTATTTATTTGTTATTTTAATTTCAGTAGTAATTCTATCAACTACTTCTTCCGCGTCGACAAGCTCTGCTGTTGTAGAGACAAGGAATAAGAATAATTGGAATTTCGTTAATCATGATATTTACGGTACTAGATACAGCAATCAAACAATCATCGGAAAGGATAATGTTGATAACCTCGAGGTTAAATGGAGATTATTTAATGATTTTGAGATACAGGATCCTCCTATAGTTATTGGCGATAGGGGTTACGTACAGGACTACGCAGGAAACATTTTAGCTTTTAATACCAGGACCGGACATTTGATATGGAAGGTGAGTGCAGGTGGTGGCCCTACAATGGGTTTGGCTTACGATTCTGGAGTAATATTCGCAAGTACGGCAACTAATGCAAGTATTGCAGCCGTTAATGCCACCAATGGAAAAATAATGTGGAAATCACACACCTTGGGTGATCCAAAAGTAGGTTACAGTATTGATGCTCCTCCGATTGTGTGGAGAGATTATGTAATAGCAGGTTCAGGAGGAAGTGGACTGCCTCCGGGCACAGGATCCGTGAAAGGAAACGTTACAGCACTCAATCGTACCAGCGAAGGAGAGATAATATGGAATTTAGAGACCACACAGGGAGAATGGGTAGAGCCAGGGAAGACACCACCCAACGGCGGCGCTACTGCATGGTCTGGAGGTTCCTTGGATCCTGATACAGGAATTTTATATTTACCATTGGGTAGTGCCTCACCAAACTTTAATGCAAGCACTAGACAGACTCCAAATCTGTATTCAAATCATATGATAGCTGTCAATATTACCAACGGGAATATCGTCTGGACAACTCCATTCATAGCTCACGGCACCGTTCTAGATGTGCCGGTCCCAGACACTCATGATTGGGATACCTCATGGGGAAGTAGTATTACCAAGGCAGTATTGGAGAACGGTACGCAGAGGAAAGTTGTCATAGGTCACG
>DASTCR010000190.1:0-3707 GCA_035710925.1 Nitrososphaeraceae archaeon
GATCACAGGAGTGGATACGATACATTCCTTGATGGCACCAGCGGTGCACTAAGTGGATTTCCAGATGAAGAAATGAATGCTGCAAGTACACCAGAGCAGCCTAGTGGTGACATTGGTAGAGATAGCCCAACTGAAGATGGAGAAGCTGCTACTACTGGTAACGATAGCGGCGGAGGCAGTATGGATTCAGACACAAAAGGGTATGAAGAATTCCAAGGATGTCTTTCTGAGATTGAAGTAAATGGATCTCCTACAGAACAGCAGGTGCAAGAATGTATGGAATCAAGTTATGGAGAAATGGACAGCAGTGAAAATACTCCTATGGAAAGCACAGATGGTGGCGATGAAGATGAGAATGGTGTCACTGAACATGATTCTACGGAAGATGGTGAGGATGGAGAAGATAGAGATGATAGAGATAGTGAAGAATAACCAAAAGGCTTAGCACCAGTATAGTATATCCGTAAGGATTTCTTTTTTTTGTTTCTATTAAGCGCATCAATCCTTAACCTCGGCGTGTTTTACGAGAAGTGATAAAAAAAGGTCTGCCGAGGAGTTGATTAATTATCTATGCTACTCCTGGCCTGTTGTATTCTTGTTTAACTGCGGATGGATCAGGAGTCATTAAGACTCACTGAAAGATATATTTTAGTAATGACTACTAGTTTAGCTAACTGCTATATCATATTTTGTACGAAGTAAAAGGAATGGTAAAAATTAGTATACAAGCAGCCCATGAACAGATAAACCCAACTGATTTATTAAATGATGTCGTTATGATGGACAAAAATGGGATAGAACGTTGCTGGTCAAGTGATCATTATATGCCATGGTGGCATACTGGAGCTTCTGGTGCCGCGGCTTGGCCTTGGATTGGATCTGCCTTAGCTAAGACAAATAAAATAGAAATAGGTACTGGTGTTACAGCCCCAATACTTAGATATAATCCAGCAGTGGTTGCGCAGGTATTTGCAACTCTGGGATTCATGTTTCCCGATAGAGTATTTTTAGGGGTTGGCCTGGGAGAGTCTCTTAATGAAGTTACGACAGGCAATGAATGGCCCTCGACTCAAGAAAGATTTCGACGCACAAAAGAAGCAATAACTATAATTCAAAAACTTTGGACAGAAGAATGGGTAACGTTCAAAGGGGAATATTATTGGGTAAAGGATTCTAACTTATACACAAAACCAAAAGAACCAATTCCCCTTTATATTGCAGCCATGGGATCTCAAACTGCAAGATTATCAGGAGAGAAGGGAGATGGATTTGTAACTAACGAAATTAATATAGAATCAATAAAAAACAAGTTGCTTCCTGCCGTTAGAGATGGAGCACGAGAGTCAGGGAAAGACTTCGAAGCTTTGGAAAAAATACTATTTATTCCTGCATCGTATGATGAAGATAGCGAAAAGGCGATACAATCAATTAGATTCTGGAGAGGTGCAATGATAAAGGCGTTTTTTGATGTTGATGTACATGATCCCCGTGAGATCGAAGAAAATGCTCAAGTAATCGGTGATGACACATTGCAAAAGATGTTATTAGTAATTACAAATGCGGAAGAAGGCATAAACAAACTTGAGAAATATGTAGACCTAGGATTTACGGAAATCGTACTCACAAATTCAAGTCCAGACAGAGAGAAACTAGTAAAATTAATTGCGGAGGAAATATCTCCAGCGTTTTGATAAAATTATTATCTGCACCCTTTGGCTCTGGCAGGATAGGTCTCTTCGATGTGGCCGCAGGCTTGTTGGTTATTGTTATTGGTTGCTCTGGAACTGAACATTTTAATACTGTGATGTGCATACATAAGTATGAACATAAGAATACCATCACAATCAAAAGAAATACTTAGTCGCAGGAATTGGAAAAATATTATTTCAAAACTAACCGAGGAGTGTAGCTATGAATCAGACATCAACAAAAAGACTTATCTTTTTTATAAGATAAATTCTGTGCTCCCAAAGCCTTATCGGGTTAATATTCCGTCCCTGATTACAGATGATTACATAGATACAGCGCTATATAGAATATATCAGAACATTCAGGCTGGCAGTACCGCCGCAGTTTAAAAAAAGTAATATTATCGATTGTAAAAATTTTCCTCTTATTCTTGTTAGTCGATATTTTCGTAAGCGACGTAAAACCTACAACATTACATCTTTTACAGGCTTATCCAGATATTACATATCAAATTTCCTGATCAAGAAATACCAAGAAATAAGGAGAAAATGAAAAAAGGAAGATGATGATAATACCTTACTTCTTTTTTACGTTACTTCTACACTTCCAGTCATCCAGGGATGTACTGTACATACATAATCGTATATCCCTGGATTTTCAAAAGTTACAGTAAATGTAGTAAGAGGTGGAGCTCCTGGGGGCACTTGTCCTTGCGGCCATAACCATCCTGAATTGATATAACTTTCAGTACCATCCATTGTGTAATTTGCATTTGGAGGCAGATATGTGACGTTTTTACCTGCTGAATCTATTACTGTTGGATTGTATGCTCTTGCATTATCTATTATTACTGTTTTAGATGTTGGTTCTGTTCCTGGAGGATTAGGTATTATCAGTGGTTCTAGGTTTGGATTAGGCATTAGGGCCCTGAACTGGGTAGAATTTGGAACAGCAAATGGGCCTGCAAATGGAGGGAAAAGACTGTTATTTTTTAGAAAAGTTACAGAATGAGGTTCTCCTACTGGTGTCGGATTGAACCAATTTACACTTTGACCAGCTTTGATTTTGATGCTCTGAGGTACATAAATGGTTAACGGAGCAGTTGAGTTTCCTCCTCCTGCTTCTACCCTTATTGTATTGTTATTACTGTTGGTCTGCATCTCTTGGCCTTGAACGGGAGTCGGATTACTGCTGATATTATTATTATTCAAACCAGCAGTAAGTAAAATTGCTGCAGCGGTGATTGTGAGAAGACCTACAAGTGTTGATCTCTCTGAGATATTTTTGTCCGAAATCATTTCACTTTCATTTAGAAATAGCAAAATAGAATAAATAAATAGGTTTCTATATTTATGATGACAGAACAGGTGTAGGTAACAGGAATCCACGGCGAGTACCTAATATCACGTACTGCCCTGCTGTAGACCTGATATAATGCCAAGGTGATTACACAATTATAAAATTGCAACCAAATCTCATGCAGCAACAGGTTTAGGACTATTTATTAGCAGAAGTATACTGGAAGCTTGTGGCGGTAGAAGGTAAGCAGAAAATAATAGACCGGTATTGGTGCTTCCTTTAGTTTTAGCTTACATATAGCGAACAAATTGAGTAAAAGATGGGACACTCTGAACAAAATATAGCTGAATCTTGAACGCCATAATTTTTGGTGAAATCTCAATATCTTGTTTATTGGATGTTTATATTGCAGGCCTAAATTAGTGAAGAAGAACTTCTTCTACATTTCTCCTGGGGCTGGGTGCTATCTTATGACTATTATATCCCATTCTAAGCAATATCTGTGGAAACCCTTTTTCCTTTCCTATCGCATCCAGAAGCTCAGGCCTCAACCCTGAGACTTGTATAGGTTGATTTAGAAAAGAACACGAAGCGTTTTCAGAACTGGCAAGTAACAAAATATTAGTTAATGCCATACCTGTATTTATCCAATCTAAAACCCCGTCTGAATATGAACCTAAAATTGCAAGAGCCGATGATGTTGAAGCGAGCTGGCGGTC
>DASTCR010000191.1:0-3863 GCA_035710925.1 Nitrososphaeraceae archaeon
TCATGATATCATGGTTGTCGAGGGCTTAGGTGGAATCATGGTGCCCTTGACTAGGAAGAAGAACCTTGCGGACTTCGCTGCGGCCACAAATCTCCCAATTGTCATAGTAGCGCGATTCGGGTTGGGCATGATAAATCATACATTACTAACGTTGGCTGCTTGTTATGATTACAATCTAAATGTGGAGGGAATCATCCTCAATGACTTGTCCGGTTGGGAAGAACCTGTTAAGAAAAAAGCAATAGTCAAAACGATTGAAAAGGTGTCCGGCGTCAGAGTGTTAGCAGTTGTCCCCTTCATCGAAGATCCTGCTCCAAATGTTGTCGCATACAAGCTTAAAAATTTCCCCTTTTTATACACGAAATTATAATGCCCCTAACTGGTCAATGCGCTCTAATACAGGTCGATTCCTGATTTACCATGGGCTATATACCATAAAAACATGCATTGAGAGTGCGCAACGTGGCTAATTACAAGTAAAGATAAAATCTCGGTGACAGAAACAAGGAATGATCCGGCTTCTCTCGACGAAACAATAATTTTTGCTAAACATTTATTTTTGCGTAGGAATTCCTTCTATAATGCGCCGCTGTAGCTCAGCATGGTAGAGCAAATACATAGTCTCTTTGTGTTAGGACTATGAAGCTCAACTGGCTGTTAACCAGTGGGTCATCAGTTCGAGTCTGATCAGCGGCGCTCCATATGCTTAAGTTCTCACACCGAAAAAGGCATTTGTTCACTTTATGCAGACTATCGAGAGAATTAATCCGGAAGGTTAGAATGATATAATATCAAGTGCAATTGCATCGGAAAGCAGATCTAGATGGCGACTTGAGATGACGTAGTTATTCTTTATTTCGCCAGGTGATACCCATCGGTTCGAGGAAGAAAATAGCCTTTCTCTTTTAATTCTTGACTCTAATTCCTCCAAGTCCAGTTCTACTTCTTCTATCTGCTCGGTATCTAAATACCTAATTGTAACTAGAATTTTCTTAACTAAAACTCTTTGTCCAAATCTTTGAGAATAATCCCTCGCGTTCCCATCGATATCGACCAATTTTATCTTTAATTGCGATTTATTGAGTGCGTCTCTGCTTGTGAGTAACCTGTCATCTACAAATCTGTCCGAGGACATAGCATATGGTAATCCATGTGAACTACCATGTCATATATTCTATTCACTTGAAGGTGCAGCAACCAAAAAGTAGACTTTTTAAGATTTGCCTTTTCGTTTTACATACTTGTCAAATTCATAGAAGGGAGAACCGTCAGGGGATATTCCGCAATTTATCATTTTCACCTTCATCCCAACGCTGGGTGAAATGGTTGAATCCAAGGAACCAATTATGTTAATTCCGCCTATATCAACAATTCCGAATTTCAGGGGTCTGGACATATTATATGCCGTCGTATACTCAAGAAGATGACCCACAGGAGTGCGAATTTCTCTTAATCTTACGCGACACATGCAATAGTAACATCGTTCAACAGGCGGCCATGCCACTGAATCGCACCTGGTGCAATAGGGAATAGAAAACTTTTTTTTTCTAAGACCGTTCAGGAATCGGCTGACAATCAATCTTTAGCTACTGCCCAAGCACCAGTACTGAAGATGAGGTCCCCGCGGCAGCCATATTGTGAACCAATCCTGTCTTACAACCTTTGACTTGGGTTTGTCCTGCTCGCCCAGCTAACTGCGCGGCTATTTCCGCGACCTGGGCTACTCCCGTGCATCCTATAGGATGCCCACATCCCAAAAGTCCCCCGCGTGGATTAATAGATAATTGTTCTTGCGTGACAAACTTACCTCCTTCTCCCATCTTTGTGAGAAATAAGTCCTCATACGCCATGATTTCGGTAATAGTAAAGGCATCGTGTAATTCAGCAACATCAATGTCTTCCGGTCTTTTTTGAGACATCTTATATGCTTGTCTTGCAGCTTCTTGTGTCGTCCTGAATCCGACATCGTGTTTACCTAGTAATTGCGAAAGACTCGCGCAATTTGTCTTCTGCCCGATTCCCTTTATCCAAACGGGATTATCAGTCAATTTCTTTGCCTTCTCCTTTGAAGCCAGTATCACAGCAGAAGAGCCTGAACAAACATAAGAAGAATCAAGTAACTTTATGGGATCAGATATTTTTTTCGAGTTGATAACTTCTTCGAGTGTTACCTTATTCCTGAATAACGCAAGAGGATTTTTCGACGAATTCTTGCGGTTCTTTACAGCGACTAAGGCCATTTGCTCCTCTGTTGTGCCAAATTTCCGCATATGTGAACGTGCAAATAACGAAGCCCAATGAACCGGATGGTTAAACTGTCCTCTTGTGAGGTCCCATTCCAGTTTCTTGGCCGAACTGTTACTTGTAATCTCTACTCCAATTACTAGTGCACAGTCGCTGAGTCCTGACGCTATTTCCGAGCACGCAGAAGCTATTGCTATAGACCCGGAATTGCAGAGGTTATCTAGACGGCATGATTTATTCGGTCTTATTCCCAACATTTCACAAACTATGCTCGAAGTGTACTGAAGCGTTGAACAAGTAGATACTATAACCGAATTAACTTCCGTGCGATCAATATCGGTTTCTCGAAAGATTTTAAGAGCCGGCTGACAAGAGAGCTCAAAAATAGATGGCTCCTTCTTTGTGAACCTTGAGGTTGAGGAAGCTATAACAGCGACTTCTTCACGCATTTCCATTGAAAGCGGCGAAAACGTCTCTTATTGAGCCTTCAGCGTCATCATCAATGGCATTTATCTGAACAATCGGTAACGTAATACCAGTAGCCATAAATCTATTGATACTCTTTATGCAATCCTCGCGGTTACCACATATGGCTAGAGAGTCTAGCATCTTATCTGGCACCGATTTACTTGCTGCAAGCAATCCATTATTTTGGTACTCATAGGTTATCTCTTGTATTTCTTTCCTAAATCCGTTCTCAGCTAGAAACCTGTTGTAATATCTACCGACAGATGCATAGAACGCCAGCGTTTTGGCAGCTTTATCTCTTCCTTTTTGGGGGTCCTTCTCAGAAACAGCGGTTATAAACACGCTAGCGATTTCGAACTCCGTTCCTCGACGTTCAGACTGTAACGCGGCAACTAGATTACGAAGTTCGTGCTCGGGACGCAGGTAGAGCAGCACGCCGTTTGCAATTAAAGTCGATACGGAAATCATCCGCGGATTAACAGCCGCCACGTAAACGGGAATATTTTGTCTTTTCGGCTTAAATGCCAGTTTGAAATTTTTTATTCTGCAAACCTTTCCTTCGTAGCTGACAGTCTCGCCAGTTAGTAAAAGACGTATACATTCAATATATTCTCTCATTCTTTGGACTGGGTATTCGAATCTTGATCCGTGCCAGTTGCCGGCCAAAATAGGTGTGCCAGCTCCCAGTCCCATTATCATCCTGTTATTGGAAAAGACATCGACCGTTGCTGCTGACATAGCAATAGTAGAAGGAGGTCTCGAGAATATACTTACTATTGAGCTCCCGAGATGTGCTCTCTTGGTTACCTGGGAAAGAGCCCCAAGCGAAGAGAATGCTTCGCGCCCCCATGACTCTGGAACCCAAAGGGAATGCGTATTTGCATTACGTTCTGCTTCCATTGCGGCCGACAGCATCTCTTCCGGGGCGGACAGCATACCTAGACTGTAACCTATGCGTTCAATTATCATAATAACAAGCTGCTGCTCTTTATCTCCTTGCTCGCTTCTTCGATATCCTTATGTGAATCGATAGATCGCCAGAAGGACCTCTCATATCGTATCGCCTTGATTCTCTTCTCCTTAATCATTACCGGAAGGGCAGTTACCTCAATGTTGCCGCTGTCCGGCAGATAACCAAAGACATCTGATCC
>DASTCR010000192.1:0-6175 GCA_035710925.1 Nitrososphaeraceae archaeon
GCATAAGCGGTGATTGTCAATGTTGCTGAGAAAATCATGGCAGCGACAATCTTTGTGCTATATCCAGTCATACGAGAATGCCAACATCATTCTATTAAAGCACTCGGTATGAATTATAGTAGTGTTACTTCTAATGAATTCGTATTGGAACTGTATCCTGGAGTATGCTATAGAGGATCAGCACACTGATCTTGGGTAGAAATTTTCATATTGATCTATGTATTAGTCCACGCACAATGTGGCAGGATTCTTGATATTCTTCCTCCCTCCCCAGAACTGAGGAGGGTGAACCGTGAAACCAAGAAATCAAAAAAGATAGTCGAATTAGCTAAATAGTGGGAAAAGTACGATTGTGGTCTGTTACCCAAAATAAAAATATAGTTATCTTACGAGATACAAAGGAAGATATGAGAGTACCCCTTAAGGGTGATGATTATTTCACTGAGAGAGTAAATTCCGCCTTCGAGCGTATCAAGGATGCATATATTGAGGGGGCAAAACTTTGCCTCGGGACTATTGAACTACCGGTTATGCTTGGGGACGGCAGTATTTCGCGATCTTCTACCTTTGAAATACCAAGAATTATTGCATCTTACGAAAGGATAATTGGATCTCTTGATGGATGGACGAGTAGCAAGATATCAAGATCGAATACTGATGATCTGCGTCGTATATACTTTCAAATCGGTCAACGCGTCGGAAAGTACCAACTTTATGGATATTTTGGAATACAATTTCATGCCCTTCCCTATTACAGGGTGGATAAACGGGTTATCGAAATCCAGAGGGAATTGACTCAAATTGCTGAATCGGCCGCAGACTTCTATTCATCAATAGCAAACAAAGGTAATTCAATGGTGCGCGAGGAATTACAGAAAATGGGCTATAGTGAGTTGGAATTTGAAGAGTTGTTTACGAAACTATTTGAAGATCGGGAATTGGTGCACGGATTGGAAGGAAAGGCACAAGAATTAGAAAAGGAGTTCCCGGAATTTGAACAAATGCGAATAAAGAAAAACCAACTATACGCCGAGTTGAATGACCTCTTGGTAGAAATATACCAGATATCTCCTGTACTTATTGATCATAATGGATTGATGCAAGGAGAAGATGGCGTTGTGACCTACTTTGATATAGAAACAATTAGAAATCAAAAGGCGGCAATAAGCGACCCTTACATTAATACTGAAAAGGTGACTAAGAATTTGACCGATGCTATCGTGAACCGTTTCGATCAAGTTGTAAATGTACTTGAGAAAAATATGTTCACATAGTTCGGAATGGAGGCCCCTAGCGCTGGGAATGCCTTCGTCTTTTTCAACCTGTTCTCATCATTGTCTTCATCGAGGTCTTTACCCACCTTCTTGATCCTCAGTTTGTTGATATCAATGTAATGATAGATGAAAGAAAAACTACTTTTTCTGTGCCAGGCATCATTAACGTAGAGACCGCAGGTTTCAAAGATCCTGTAAGTGTAAGACATCAGGTCCCCTAAGTATAACAAAGGTTTGGATCAAGAAAAGTTATCTAGGTGTCGTAGCGATATTATCAAAGTGTCCTTGCAGCAGCCATTTTCTAGTTTGGTTTTTTTGTTATTTTTTATCATATCCATGACAAGTAATGATTTTTACTTTAGCGATAGTAAAGCCCAGCCTCTCAGCTCCTTTCCGCGTCAAGAAATCACCGTGGGCGTAAGAGACGGACTCCAAGTGGCAACAAATGCACAGACAAAGGCGGATTACAAAGACAAACTAGACAATTCCTCCGACATCCAAAAAGTCACTTATTTTAGTGATGGTAAGACCCTAAATGTAACATTATGGTTAGGTGATACTATGCCGGAAAATCCAACTAGAGAGGGAGCGAATAATCTTGTATATGGAATTCTGATTGATGTAGATAACAATCCGACGACAGGAAAATTTGGAGTTGACTATCAAAAAGAAATTCAATGGAGTAACACAACACAACAGTGGAATAACTTTATCGCTGAATATTCCTCGCCTGGTCACCTCAGGATTCTAGAGTCTCAATTGAATCGCAGTATACTATATGAGGAAAGCCAGAAATATGTTCCAATATCATTAGATCTAGAATCTATAACCTCTCTTCCAAGTATAGGGTATTATGTTACACGGTTGTAATATATGCAAATGATTCTAAAAGTGTAGTAGACCTTACAAACTGGATTGATGTTCCACCAGCAACATATACATTTTCAACACTACCGAGTCCTTTAGTAATGAGACAAGGAGAAAAGTTGGACATTGGTGTTCAGTTGAAGTCAAGCTCTGGTGTTCCACCACAGTCTGTGCGTTTTTTTCCATCAGAAAACTATTCCAATATAGAAGTAATTTTCAATCCTGACAGGACTTCGAATTCGACTTCATTTGGACTATCGCCCGCGCCGTTTAGAATTCAGGTACCGCAAGACGCACAAGTAGGACAGTACTCGATCCCTGTAATGGTAAATATATCGTCAGGCTCACTTTTCCCCTCCGAGTTTATCGAACTTCCAAATTTTAACTTATCAGTTCCTACTCAAGGATATATTAGCACTCAGGCAAACCTGTCAATGTCCGTAGTCAGACCGCCCACAATATCAGAACAGGTTAAAGAGTTTTGGAGCATATATGGTGCCTTGATATCTTTAGTGGGAGCGGGTTTTGCCGGTGGTGTATCCACATATGTTTTTGACTACTTGAAGAACCGAAAGAAAAAGGGCGCACCTATTGAAAAAAACTAGAACATCATTCGAACCATTTTATGCCTACTGCTGTCTGTCAGTATAATGCGTGTTTGTATTCAGTTTGAGGGACTAGTTTCTTATATCCCTTTCACTACAGTTTTTTGAAATGAAAAACTTTAGTTGCAATAAATATGTAATACTGTATGCAGTACTGGTAATATTAACATCTGCAACATCTGTCCAATTGGTAGTTGGGCAATCTGAGATAAGTCCTGTGTTACTTGTACCGATGGCTCAATCAGGTGAGAGCATCTATCTGGCGTGGAGCGGCAATGATACAGGAATTCCAGAAATCATGTTTAGGGTTAGCAACGATAATGGTATTACATTTGGAGAGAAAATTAACCTGAGTAATAGTACCACCTCCGATTCCATTAATCCACAAATAACTGCTTCCGGCAATAATGTGCTTGTCGCCTGGTGGGAAAACAATCAGACATTTCAAGAACCAGTTATAAGATTTAGTGCGGATAGAGGAAATAATTTTGGACCGATACTAAACCTTAGCACAAATGATACCCTTGAGACCTAGTAGCATATCATCACTCCAATACTTAGGATCTTCTTATCAATCAAATCTTGTAGAATAGTCACATTGGATTTGTTACTTTCTGCAATCAGATCAGGCAAACAAGTGTACTTATGAGTCTTCATGTGGATAGTTTTCGATTTTATAACATGCCTAGTTTGTTGATAGTTAACGACGCTGCTACTGTTATACTTGGATCAATCACTCTATGAGTGACGATATCATTGATCTGATTTGATAAAGGTCTTCAATGGGACAAGAATATTTAAGAGAAGCCAAATGACAAACAAGTACTATAGATGAGTAAAGTGATTCAAGACGCATATATTGCCATAGGTTCTTTCATCGTCTTTTGGGGAATTGCATTCTTTTCCTATTATTATACGACCAAAGTCCCAATACTTTCCTCTACTATTGGCCTTATTTTAGCCAATGCATTAACAATTGGTGGAATTGTTGTAATGTACATAGGTGATCGATCAGGAAGGCCATCCAAGATAGTAACGAAGCAGTGAACTCTACGACTTGCTATCTTTTGGTTGATGGGAGCTAAGCTTGAATATCATAATTGACAAGATATAGATAATTAATGCTAAACGCCCCCGTAGCAAACAATTGAGTTTGTAAATTTTGTCTTTCCCCTCTATGGCAGCATTAGGAAGTATAAATGGAGCTCCATAAGCCCCGAACGTGGTAATTAGAATATATCTGGTGTGAGAAAACTAATCAGCAAAAAGGTCCTGAGCAAAAAAAGGAATGTTAGATTATATTTTTAGTCTTGTGTCAAACTAGTTGTTTGTGTTTTCTTCCTCATCATCTGTGTTCTCTTTCTCATCATTATCATTGTCGTCGCCAGCGCCTGTGTAGCCTGCCTCAATGAAGCATTCTCTTATTTCACCCTCGGTAGCAAACCCTGTCGTTCCTCCCTGCAGCACTTTCAAGACGGCTTTGGAATTCATCATACAACGCGGACTCATTGTCTGCCGCTGTACCTGTCGTTCCTCCGCCGGTAGTTCGTCCACCAGTATTTCCTCCATTCGTCGTACCTTGTGTCTCAGTACCGGTCTGCGCCAATACGAGGTTTGTAAGAATGTTAGGAGTTACAAGTATGGCCGTGGCAACGATCATTGCTACTACTACTCTATTTGCTTTCATTAGTCTCGCTACTCTCAATTTGATAAATATGAGTATCTCGTCCTCATGTGCCAAATCACAATTGTCAATAACAATACAGAATAGTTTTAACAGAAAAACCAAGTCGAAATTAGTACCACGGGGGCGTAGGGTAGAATGTTTGCAGAAATGATCTCCATTCGAGCAGACTCTTTGGATTCGTTATTGTTGACATCAAATACCATTTTTTAGTGACTCATTAATGATTTTTTACACCGCTGCTATTATTCTAATAAAAATAGGTGGAAGAGATGACGTTCGTAATAAATTTTGAATACTTCCTCCTAAATATTTTACAGAATGCATTCAATGCAGAATATAATCTGATATTGTCAATAATAGTCAGAACTATAATTGTTACCTTCCTAATTCTCTTCATTATACGTTGGCTTGGCAATAAAGGACTGGGACAGCTAACGACATTTGAGTTAATTATACTGGTTGGTTTAGGTTCTGCAGTTGGAGATCCTATGATATACGCAGAAGAAATATCTATACCTCAAGCATTCACAGCGATAGTAATAGTGGTTATTCTGTTTAAAGTCTTTGATTACTTTACCATGAAAAGCCACAGATTTAGCAAACTTACAGTTCCTGAGGCCATCCTATTAGTAAAGGATGGAGAGATGGTTGAAAATGGTTTACATAAAGCAAGAATCGATGACAGGGAGTTTGAATCCTACATGCGTATACATGGAATAGAAGATATCTCTGAAGTCAAACTCTCGTACCTTGAGGTAAATGGACAAGTAAGTTTTATCAAGAAAAAGAAGTCATAAGTTAGCGACCATATTCAATTAGTAGCGAACATACAACCAACTTTAGAACTCTTTGTCCTTCTTGCACCTACCATGTTGTTTTTATGGCTTGGTGTGAAACTAGAACTACGAGGTTCTTTTAAGTCCAAAACAACAGCATACTATCCATAGCGAGGGCCAAAACAGCGTAGGTTATAATGGCATTAGAGGAATAATGTATCCGTCCTATCTTAGTTTTTCCTTTATTAAATTAGTAGGTTTACTTAGTGCGCTCCTCTTCCATACAAGCGGGCAGCTTGGTATTGTGCTTATTGCGATATTCATTTAGGATTATCCTCTTTACCATATCTGCCGATTCTGTAAGAGCATAACTAAATCTTGTAGCCTTACTTATACAGGGATCTGACAAACAATTGAGTAGAGACTGTCTTATGTTTTGGGAATTACTTCCTATATAGAGTATCTTCATGCTTGCATGGATCTTGTAGATGCCAGCTTCTTCCGGGATATTTTCCACGGTAGATTTGTCAAAGTTGAGCCATTCTGACCAAATCAACGCTTCCGGTTCTCCAGTATCCAACTTATGAACAATAGTGTTCCTCACTAATATATTCCATATTTATTGTGGTTCAGGGCGGTAAATATGCGAAATCGGGTCACTTAAATGGTAGCGAGGTTGGCTAAGCTGGCAGTAAGATTGGATGAATGCTACTCAGATAGGTTATGTTATTACTTCTGATACAACTGAATTTTATTGCGACAAACAACAAGAAGCGATAAGCCGAGGACGACTATGATCTCGCGTGCACAAAATCGAACCTTAGAAAAAAACTTTCGTTCTAATAGCCGTTCTATTAAGAGATTGCTAATTCCATGGGTTATTTATTACCTAATTACTTATTATTCAGTTACCCCTTAAATGTGATAATTATTTGCAGGATCTTTACTTGATAATAATTTATGTAG
>DASTCR010000193.1:0-7316 GCA_035710925.1 Nitrososphaeraceae archaeon
CACTGCCTCACAACACTAACATAGCATACGCAGGCTTCCTTGGCTCCATTGTGACCGTAGGAATAATCATGATAAAAAGAATATTTTCGCGGCCGATCTAGTGATATGCATCTTTTTGAAATAGTACCAGAAGCGGCCAGAGCCATTCTAAGTGATTATTTTCGAGAGAAAGTTTGTGGCCGAGCTCTTATCAAACGATTAAATATAATACTAGCGATATCACTAGTAATTTGATTCCTTTACTGCTCGGTGGTGTTGGTACCAAAGGGGCATTGATGCTTGGATTCGCAGCCGCGGAGGTAATACTACACTATTGGAATTCAAAAAAAATCCCTCCAGAGATTTACATTTTTGGTAGGCGAGTCCACCATGGGGAAATTGGCGCATTATTGTCAGCAACGTCTTTGCTTATCGGAAAAATTCCCGTTCCTGCACCAGCATTAGGCATCCTTGCAGGGATAGGAACAGGATTAATAAAAGATGACCTTGAAGATTTCAAGGAATGGTTTAGATTTAGGAAGCTGAACCTCATGAAAAAGGGACCAGAGTAATTCATTCAATATTCTGCTTTTAATCTCTTCTAGGGCCTTAGTCGTCCCACCGACCGACCACATAGATTATTTCCTCCAAGTAAAGTGTTATGCTCTCTAATAGTTTGGTAATGTTAATTCCATAAATAAGGACATAACGGCCAAGACAATAATACATATTCACTTATTTTATTGGCTAAATGGAATTCTTTGTTGTCCTCTTCCGTTCATTTGCTGATTTTATAACAGAATGGACCAACCTTCCTACCGAAATTACAGATATAACGCCCATTAAAAATTCAGGAGCATCTATCAGTAAGTGCCCAAGGGGATCCTTCCTGGGATCCACCTTATCAACATGGACCGTATAGTGTCCGCTATATTCTCTAATATGCAAATTCTTGTAGCGAAATTGCCGCTTCGCTCCTTTCCTGTTTCCCAATTGAGTTTCATCGTAGTCAATCGTCGGCCTAACATCCTTCGGAACGACGATATCGCCATCAATATCAATAAACGGCAATACTGAACCTTTCTGCAGGAAGTATATAAATTGTCATGACTGTCCATGACTGCACTGTGAGACTAATAATAAATCCGGCTTCATACTGGAGTATATATAAACGAGCAATCAGACATGTGCCAGCGAAATCGCGGTTATTATACTAGAGTCGGATACAATAAAAAATAGCGAAACATAACAGAATTAGAAGTGCAACGGACCATTAAACAAAAGATAAGGTCACTAAATACCAAAAAAGTTTATAGTGGAGATATTTCGATGAGGCTTGATCGCTTTGAGTTAAACAAAAATGTCATAGATAAAGAAATTGTCGAACATTCACCCTCCATCGGTATCATTCCTGTTCTCGATAATCACACACTGATTTTTGTGACTCAATACCGTCATGCAGTGGGAAAAACTCTGTTAGAGATACCTGCAGGTAAAATAGAGAAGGGAGAAACTCCAAGACAAGCTGCTCATAGGGAGATGTCAGAGGAAATTGGCTTTACTGGAACATTGGCACCATTATTTCAATGGTATCTAGCACCTGGATATAGTACTGAAGTAATGCAGATCTTTATCGCAACAAATTTGAAAAAATTAAGAACAAGAGGAAAGTTGGATGAAGACGAAGATATTACAATCAAGAAGATGAAATTAATCACGGCTATTCAGAAATGCATCAACGGAGGCATTGAGGATTGCAAAACAGTCTCGGCGGTATTGACATATGCATGGTATCACAATCAAAAAATAACCCAAGAAATATCATAGCCAATCCGAATGTACAGGATGATACATTTTCTTTCTAGCATCATCTAGACTATTTCTCTCGATTATTAGCCCCTGCCTCTTTAAGTCCTCTACTGCGGCCTGTACCGTTCTTCTAGGAAGGTGACTTATACTAGTTAATTCGCTTTGATCTATCGGATATTTGGTTTTAATAATATAGTAAATAAATTTTGCAGCAGGACCTCCTTCTGGATCTTTTCGTAAATATGAAACTCCAAAAACAGATTTTGATAAAAACCCGCGTCGCTGAGATTCAACTGATGTAATTGCATCAGAACGTATCTCTGCTAGATTTACACGCTGCCCAAATTCTGCAATTAAAGCTGATTGTTGTGATTCAATCGGAGCTTCAAATATAAAGGTATTAGGAGGATATTTAGCAGTAAGCGCACTTATAAAATTCCATTTGATGACACCTTTCTCGTCATAAATTCCTACACTTAATCCTTCATTTGCCTCAAGTACTACTTTTTTTAATCCTAATGTCATAGCTTGGTCTATTTTGATCAACGTTTCCTCAATGCTTAGCTGATGCCTAGGGTCTTTCTTTCCTACCTTCCATTGAAAGTCAAGATCTTGTGACATTATGATATCAACAATCTTCTTTTTATCTTCTATATCCAAATCGATGTTGTTCTCCCCTAGTTCTACAGCATCAAAACCAATTTCTGCAATCTTCTTTGTGAGAGGAATTAGTGAATTTTCTAGGGTAGCAAATTCAGCAATTGTACTCCCCGTCGATACATGTACATCGAAATCATGATAAAAATTGATTCTTTTCTTAAGAGTCGTTTCAGATACCAGTAAGGGAAGTGCACCATAAATTTTAACCATATCAACAAATGGAGAGACTAATTCGAAGCTTTCCTTGTCTAATCCTTGAAACTTGTCTATAATATACGTAAGGCCTTCTGCTCGGGGCTTTCTTGAATCTACCCTGTCCTTAACTAATTCCCCTAACAATATACGCTGATAATACAGGAATTATATATAAAATGGTTATTACGCTACAGGTATTTCTAGCTACCAGTGATATCTTATTGCCGATATAGATGACGTAAACTCTTTCTCTATTTCATCAAGTCTGTCTATAGAGCCATTAACTTTGCGTAGACCATGAAAAGATGAGTTATTTCGCACTTCGTCCATAAATGAGATCACTTCTTCATTTGTGACCCCATGTTTAATATCATAGCTTATTCCCTTACAGATATTTGTTAACTTATTGTATTTTTTATGCTGTCTTCTTTGCCATGAAGACGCATCTGGAGACAGCCCTGTTACAAACTTTATGACTGTTTTTTTCATATGCTCGACATGCCATTCTCTAAGGGGATAATTATTATTCTGCATGAAAACGTAGTATTAAGGTTAAACTACCTTATAACTTCTTAGTGCTCCAATAAAAATTGAGATGATGATGTCATATTAAAAGAATTAGCAAAAGCACACGAATTGGCTTCTGACAACTGTAACAGAAAACAAGAGGGGGTAGGTCACATACATACATACTTTCAATTGTTTTGCTTGGAAGTATGGGTAATGTGGAGGTCAAGCCTACTCATTATTCCCGTGCCTTCTTCAAGTTTATTACGCAATATTTTTGAGATCTGCTCAAATATTCTGTACGAGCCGATCATTGCTTCGATCTTTTCTTTGTCGGAAGCGGCATTGGTTTCTATGATAAGATAATCAGATATTAGTCTGAGGTTAATCTGGAATCCATAATGGTCATCGTTAATCCATTGGAGCATATAACCCCCCGCTTCGCTTTCAATCATTCCCACCCATCTGAGATTATTAAACCACTTCCCAATAAGTCCATATAATATTTCTTCGGGCTTTATATCTACAGAAATGTATGTTTGAAGTAGTTGAATGTAACCATTCCTTTTTTCTTTTTCTTTCTTTTTTTCAAGTATGCTATTATTACTTACTAATTTGTACGCTCTATTTTTCGATGACAACAATAATCTGATTAGTGATTCTCCATTTTCAGTCAATTTATATCCAATACTAGATTTCTCAACCAGCTTCATATCCTCAAGTCTGATCAAAGCTCTCGTAAGGCTCTGCTGATGGAGATTCAATTTTCTTATTAGACCTTTGAATGAATAATTCGAACGGACTTCTTGACCCATTAGTAATAATATCTTGGAATCGTTGAGGTGAAGTACATCATCCGTAAGAGGCAGGGAGTCTTCGACTCTGATATTATTATCATAATCTTTTTGTTCCTCCTGAATTAGTATTTGTTTAGATTTTTCGTCAGAAATGACATGCCCTGTTACAACATCTTTTTCTTTTTGCTCGTCTTGATATTTGTCTTCAATTGGAGGGTAATTTACATTTGGAATAGAATCTTTATTTTCTGGTGTGTTTGATTGTGTCCCCGATGCTTCTTCCACTGACATAAGTTGGTTATTTAAGCATATAAATCATAAAGTTAGTAATCAAAAAGTAAGTAAGCTAAATATGACTGTCGAATAATACCTTATCCTCTTGAGAATTATGATGCTAACTAATAGATACTTAAATCGTCTAGGTTGCATCTACTGAATGTACTATAATAACAATCTGCACTAGGCATTAATTGGTACCGACACTGTAAGGCTGAGGGATTTTTGGAATATTCCATTGTCTCCTTTATCTCCAAGCATTCGTGACTTATATCACTAGGAATATCAAAGCCATTGTTTCTCCTACTTCGAAACTAAAAATGAATAGCAGACTTTCGACTAATTCTTCCTTAATTGAACTGAAACATGTTGTTTGCGTGCATTATTGATGTTCAAGTTTATTGCAGTTTGTACATAACGCCTTAGGGTCTCAGCTAATTCAGATTGTGTATTGAGAATATACATTTTGGTATTGCCTATTTTGCCCGTTTCTTTAACAAGTTCCGTTGCTACTAAGTGCGGCAAAACCCTCTGAATAGTTCTTGGTGGAACCTTTGTTATCTTGCTCATCTCGGAAGCAGAGTAGTCAAAATTTGAATTAAGAATAAGAAAATCTAATATCCTAGAAGTACTGTTTCTGAATATGGATTCCAGAGGCCTATTACTGCTGTAACTAACTTCTTCTCGTGCATATTTCTCAGACATTTAGACGTATTTGCTCCTAGGTATATTTAAGCATACGCCAACAATGGCGTCAGATAAATGCAATGGCGCCAACTAAGCGCCTTAAATGGCTAAATTGCACTTTTTGGTGGTAGGTTAATCAATGTGTGCAGATAATACCATTCGGATGCCATCTATTTCTGAGTGGCGCACGTGGATCTTACAACAGCTGATTAGTGACGGAATTCACAATGTAATGGAAGAAGAGAGGCTACGCAATGAGGCAGGCAGACATTATGACAACAAATTCGATTTAGCCATGAAATCCCTTATGGATGAAGGCATAATTATGTCACTGGAATCCAAGCGTGAAAAAAAGTATGTTGTGAATTTTGATAAATTAGATGATGCTCAAAAAATCATCAATTCAGAGACAGTTTACAAATCTCCTACTATAGTACAACCATATATTGCTGAGCCGGAGGGATATGTCTATTGGTTTGAAAATAAGGAGAATAGAAAATTCAAGAAACAAAGTATTTACCGAGTCTATTTTAAAAAAACAGACCAAATGGATTTTGCTGCCCAATTAATGACGCAGTCCATGAATAATCCTAAAACCCTCTATATGGGCTCTTTAAACGATTCAGATTCGCATATATCAAAGCTTTGGCGTGCTGCCTCCACAATTGCTAAAGAAAGTAATGATGGCACATTCATACTCCAGGATTTGCAAGACAGGGAACGCATAGCATGTGGCAATAACAGACAACGTGGAAAAATTGCCCTTATTATATTCCGTACTCTAGGGTATATTCAAGCTGTAGAAACAAAGGGAAATTCGACTAAATTCAAAGTCGGAGGCAAAAAACCATTTGCCATGACATTAGATGAGGTCTTTAATTTAACGGATAAAAGAAATCTAGTATGAATATTAATTTCTAAAGGAAGTTGGCCGAATGATCGCAAGCAAAAATAGCTAGATGCTATTCATAAAGGTCTGCCATCAGAATCATATTTAACTTTTCTTCCTCTATCGTCCTCACGACCTGAACCAGTAGAAGTAGACATAACCTTCTTTTCCTCTTTTGGTCTACGACTGCGTACCACAAATAACAATACGCCCAATCCAATCATGAAACCAGCGGTAGTCGCGAACATAAACATTTGATCTGCCATGAACTTTTTAGTTATCTGGTTTTAATTAAGGATTTCTATACTGATTTTTATATATTACTTTTTTCTGAGATACTTATTCAAATTTTTACAATAGTTTCACTAGACGAAGCTGCACTCTCTTCCTACCGAAATTTTATTTTGACGATTAAATTATGATCTAATACCTCCATTTTATTGAAATATTGTGACATGATAAAACTGAAATCTAAGTCGAGCGTGTTTCCCGATATTGGGATTCTTTTAAACTTATATATTTTATGATAATATGAGAAATGTGAGTAGTGCTATAGCTCTGACCCGGCTATTTTATATTTTTCCAATCAAGAGAGCGAATTGTAATAATAATTCACTCGGAAATTTTTGTGAGAAGGAATGACAAACAGTAACAATAAAAGAATCTTAGTGGCGGACGATGAACCTGACATTACTCTAATGCTAAAACGAGTTCTGGAGGAGAATGGTTTTAAGGTTGATTCCTTTAATGAGCCATCTGCAGTATTGCAAAGTTTTAAACCAGGAATATACGACTTGTTGATCCTTGATATCAAAATGCCCTCGATAAATGGTTTTGAACTATATCTCAAATTACGGGAGATCGACCCTAACGTTAAAGTGTGTTTTCTGACTGCGCTTAGTGAATTACGAGACTATGAAGATTATAGAAAAGAAGTTTTTCCCAAATGGGGTGAACGATACTTCGTTTCAAAACCAATTGAAAATGAGGAACTAATAAGAAGAGTAAATGCGATGATATGGTCTTATTGAAGACCATATAATTCCCACTTATCGCAGGCGATAGTTCCAAATGCAATCATCGACAGCGAGCTAGTAGACTAAATTATGATGCATCCGTACCGTCTGCCGCATAATATCCAGTGCCATCATCTCGTAATCAATATAGCTGTGTTGAGTTATTTCCGAATTATTTGCTCGAGGATGCAAAAAAAGTAGTCTTAGCCCTATTTGCTATAGATAATTGATAGGAGCTAATTCATCCATTCTGTTGTATATTTCTAGTAAACGCATCCCCTTTTCGGTCGTCCTATATGTTTGACTTCCCTCTTCGTATTCCAACAGATCGTTTTCGGCTAAAAGTGTCAAGTATTCTTTCATGAGATTATATGAAAGAAATGCTTTGTACATTATTTTCGTCTTGGTAGCGCCTCCACCATTTGCAGCCTCCAAAATCAACCCAACTATGTCAGTTCTACTTCTATATTTCATTACAGATTCAAGAAGAAATTGTAGACT
>DASTCR010000194.1:0-3523 GCA_035710925.1 Nitrososphaeraceae archaeon
AGATGAAAGAGAACAGGATGATGGAACCCCGATTTCCTGTAGGTTTTTAGATGAAAAAGGTTATTGTGGAATCCATCCTAATAAACCCGGAGTATGTTGGCTATATCCATTTGCTTCTTGGTTGGAATCTGATAATCGAGGAAGAGCAGTAGTCCATGCCACCTTTCAGTTTACAGGCGATTGCCCAGGGTTCTACGTGAGCCCTTCTTTGGACGACATGATGCCTATTTTGAAGGAGTATTCCATGAAGATTTATGATTATAATATGGCTACCAGTAGAACTACACGTGAGGGTTATGGAGTCATTAACATGGTTGATCTGAAGAAGGATTACTCTGGCAAAATCCAAGAAAAATAAGAGGCCGAACGATATCAGGGACACTTCTTCCGGTAATTGGAATTTGCAAGAAAAGAAGGAAATTTGGATTGCTCTAATTAGTAAAAAAGTGGAAGAGTCCAGTAACCCAGTCTAAGGTCGACTTCTATTGCTTTGCCTTATCAAAACGTGATGCCGCATCGTCCCAGTTTACAACATTCCACCACGCAGAAATGTAGTCAGGTCTTTTGTTCTGATATTTCAGGTAATATGCATGTTCCCATACGTCACATCCTAAGAGTGGGACCAACCCTTCTGTTCTGGGACTTGTTTGATTTGGCATAGATTTGTATTCAACTTTCTTCGAGGATGGATTGTAGACAAGCCAACCCCAACCACTTCCTTGAATCAAGGCAGTAGTCGATGAGAATTTCTCCTTAAACTCTGAAAAACTTCCAAAGGATGTATTTATTGCATCAGCAATTGAGCCGCCTGGTTCTCCTCCGCCGTTTGGTTTCATGTTGTTCCAAAATATTCTATGGTTATCAAATCCACCTCCATTAAAGTTAATTGCGCCCTTTTGGTCCGCTGGCACTTGGCCGATATTTGCTAGTATTTCTAGGACATCTTTTTCTTGTATCTCTGGAGGACATTTTTCAAGCGCTGCATTTAACTTGTCCGTATAAGTCTGATGGTGCTTCGTGTGGTGTATCTCCATAGTTTTTGCATCGATATGTGGCTCTAATGCGTCATAGCTGTAAGGAACTGGAGGTAATTCATATTTTTTCATGAAATACTAAGTGACAATCATAAACTATTAACCTTTTTGTTGTCCGCATCAACACATTTCTAAGAGATTGCATCTACTTTTTACGAATAAGAATAGATGTCAACTGGCATTGAGTGAAAAATGGTTTCATGAGGAATAGCTAGAATATTTCAGATAGTCCTCTGGTCGTTATCCTCGTACAGGAGCAATCCACAACTAGTCGATTTGCCTCAAGTACGTGATGCCTGGATGATCCCATGGGAACCAGAAAGGTATTTATTGATAAGCTCTTTTCGTCTTATTTGCTACGCTAAATGGTGATTAACGAAGAATTACTCCAAGCTCGAAAAAAGGTCGCGCAGAGACGACCTAAATTCGTAAGACAGGAAAGCTGGAGATATGACAGACTTGCTGAGTCGTGGAGGAGGCCTAAAGGTAAGGATAATAAAATGAGAAGGCAACTTTCTGGCGTCCCCAGGCTTGTGAAAATTGGATATAGAGGCCCAAAAAAGGCTAGAGGCCTTCATCCTTCTGGGTATACAGACAATCTCGTTTTCAATGTAAAAGATCTTGGACGATTAGACCCAGCTGCTGACGCTGCGAGGATAGGTCATGCTGTTGGGCAAAGAAAAAGGCTTCTAATCCTTGCAGAGGCTCGTAATAAGGGGATTAAGGTCTTAAATCCAGGCAAGGAGCAAAAGGCTGAAGAAGCATCTGAAAGTAAAGGTGAACCCTCGATAAAGAAAAGAGGAAAGACGACAGAAGTATCAAAAGAGTTGAGAGCAGAAAATGCTGGAAATGAGGATGACGCGGAAGAAGGAGAACATGATTTGGATGTAGAAGAGAATGATAACGAGAAATCAAAGGATAACGAAAATAACCAAGAAAAAAAGAGAACCCAGGCAGAGGACAAGCCAGAGCGAGAGGGTACAGAAGAAAGAAAAAACAGACCAGCGGCCGGAAATCAAAATGGGCATAAGCCGGAGAGGAAAGATACGTAATGCCCGTGAATATTAAAAAGAAGCGTGAACTAGTTGCCAGATTATTGGGTGTCGGGGCTAACAGGGTCCGGTTTGAACCAGACAAACTCGATGACATTGCAGATTCTATTACGCGAGAAGATCTACGTTCGCTTGTGAAAAAAGGGACTATTTGGACGGTTAAGGTAAAAGGTACATCCAGAGGACGTGCAAAGGCAACACGATCGGTAAGGAAGAAAAGCGGACTAGGTTCCGGGTCAAAGAAGGGGAGAAAGACAGCAAGAATGGGCAAGAAATCAGCCTATGTCACGAAAGTAAGATCGCTAAGATATCATCTCAAGGTACTTAAGGATAGAAATGATATTAATCGACCGACATACTGGTCTATATATAAGAAAATAAATGGCGGACAAGTCAGATCAGTCTCTCACCTCAGAGATATTGTAAAGCAAGCCAAGGCACGCTAAGAACGTAGGGATAACAGATAACTCGTATAGAATTTAGTATATGGACAAGTAATTGTTAATTCCAGGTCAGTTATCTTGCCATTTTCAATTTCGTTCTGTGTGGATCGCTAGGTCGTGAAATTGGACTTCAATATCGAAGATTAAATTGACAATATACCTATGACCAACCTATCATAATATACGACCTCTTTGTACTAATATCCTTGCAGCGGCGAGTCATGACAAGGGCCAAGTAATTCTATGTTTTTGAAATTCTTTTAAATCTGTACTATTTCTGCCGCAGAATATCAACCCTTCTTCTTCAAGCAATTTTCGTTTTTTTCTGCTACCATAAGCATACCCTCCTATCTTTCCGTTAGACCGAACGACTCTGTGACAAGGAAACACCACGGGAGTCGGATTATTATGCAGTATTTGCCCTATCAGCCGGGAGGAATTGGGCTGGCCTATGGCTTTGGCAATATCACCGTAGGTTGTGACCTTGCCAGCAGGAATTTTCAATAGCAAATCATAAACCTTATCTTTGATAGACTGCGAGGCCCGTATGAGGTCACTTGACGTAGTAGATGAGGGGATTCCAAGATGGTTGGACAAATTCAAAATTTCTCTCATTGACTGATTCCAACATCGTAGTAGCCTATATTATTTGTTGTTTATAGGCAAAGACAGAACAGAGGTAGTAAGCCCTTTCAACAAGAAATTAGTTCATTCAGATCCGTACACAATAGTCACACCATTTGCCCGGGAATCTAAATGATAAAAACGAACGAATTTAGAAGAAGATTCGGAAATATCGCAATAATTGTTTAAGTATGACAACATTTGAACAAAGTTTATCATGAACAGCAATAGAGCAATGTTTACCATAATTGTAGCGGCAACAATGTTTTTTAGCGGTGTGTTTTCTGGCTCCTGGCTGTCGTCTCCTTCCCAAGCTTACGCGCAAGCCAACAGCAATAGTAGTCAAGCTGCAACTGTTGACCAGCTAGCA
>DASTCR010000195.1:0-5151 GCA_035710925.1 Nitrososphaeraceae archaeon
ATACATGAATAATGATACGGGAACAACGGATGACTCCGAGTCGCCCTTTAAAAACGTGTTAGAGCGCGGGCGCGATGCTCAAAGAGACTTTGTGAAGCAATTTTCTTCAATACAACAAGACGCAATGCAAAACTTCTTTTCTATGCTCCAAGGACTGACTTTTTACAATGCAATGTTCAAAACAACGGTTCAGAGCGGAGGCAGAATTTCTATTCCTGAAGCTGAGAGACAGGCTCTTAATATAGAGGACGGCGACTTGGTCCAAGTGATCATAGTCCCCATTGAGAGGAGAAGGAAAGGCAATCAGAGCAGATAGCAAAAGACGATATTACATTATAGGTACAGCATCAAAATATTCTAATGCTTACCCCTGCAACACCTGTTTTCTGACCGAATTATTGTGATCGGACCCTAAGCCATTGTCCAACCTTAGGTAGTACATTATTCTGAGAGTAGCTACTCGCTATTAGGCCTACATGTCCGGTATGAAAATGCATTAATCTCTTGTCCATACTTGAAACTGAGTCGTTTAATGCAACGCTGCATTGTGGAGATACAAGATGGTCCTCCTCTGCAACTATATTCAAAAGAGGGACGTTAATCTTCGAAAGATCGACTAGGTTTTCACCTATCCACATCTCATTTTTAACAAGCAGGTTTTTTTGATAAATATCTTCGATCCATTGCCTAAAGGTTTCTCCTGCTATTGATGGTGTATCATATAACCATTTTTCCATACGGAGGAAATTCTGAACAAACTTTGCATTGTCGATATTTTCTACCAAATTGAGGTATTTGTTCGCCCCTTGTTTGAATGGCTTTAGCATTGAGAAGCATCCATAAAGATACTCGCGAGGGAAGTTACCCAATATATCTGTTATCGTTTTTACGTCTAGATATCGAGCAAAATTTGCAAGTACCGTCTTGTCGTTTTCGGTGTCTATAATAGGAGCTATGGTAACTAGGTTTCGTACCTTTTCTTGGTGAAGTGAAGTATACATCGCAGCCATAGTTGAACCAAGACAATATCCATGCAGTGTTAATCTTTCAACAGAATTTTCTTTCGTGACAAGATCAACACAATCGTCGACATAATAGTTCACGTAATCATCAAACGACACATATTTGTCTATACTCGTAGGAGTTTTCCAATCAATAAGATATACGTTAAAACCCTGACTCAACAAACTCCGAAGCCAGCTCTTATCTGGCTGTAAATCCAGGATATAGGACTTGTTCATCAATGCATACACCACCAGAATCGGTGTCTTAGCTGTTCTGCTGACCAGAGGTCGATAATGTAAAAGTTTGTACAATCTTGTTTCTTCTAGAATTTCATGCGACAGAGTGCCTACATCGATGTTACCAGCAGTATGGAGAAGATCTCTCGTCTTTCTGACTTTGCGTGAATTTTCCTTGAGAATTTCTAAAGCTTCCTGAAGCGCTAATTTTTGATTAGCTTTATCTTTGTCTTCCTTTTCTATCATCTCTTCTCCCTTGCCTGGAAGTAAAGTCCTTAGTTCCATCTATTTATCGACCTGGCTCTTTATGCTCGATGGTGAGTGTAAATCATCATTAGCCGAGAATTTATCTGTAGCCCTGTTAGTGCTTGGGCTTATTTCAGAACCCACTTGCATACTACACAGGTTTACGACAGACAACCATCTAAATCTCCTAAGCCTTTAATTTTACACAATTCTTTCTATTATACTTTCTTGAAGCATAATTAACATCATCCAACGATTGGAGCCTTATACACAAATAACATTTTATAAAGGAAAGCCGACATTTCTTATATTCATCTAAATGTTACTATATGCAGAGGTGAATTAGGGCTCGTAGCTCAGTTTGGATAGAGCGCCTGCCTTCTAAATATACCGAAGAAAGCCGGAAGTCGTGGGATCGAAGCCCACCGGGCCCGCCATTTAATGATCAAAATTTAAGTCCATAAAAAGATAATTGTGGTTTCTACATCGCTAAACGATTTTAAGTGGCTTTGTTTGGAAAAACTACAACCAGTATGGTCGCAGAAGCCCAATTGAAGGAATTGGTAAGACAGGCACGAGAAGGAGCAGGCCAACGTACATTCAGCCAGTCAGTTGACTTAACTGTTGTGTTAAAGGACATAGATATTAAAAAGGGTTTCAATGTTAACGAAGTAGTTACATTACCTCATAAGCCTAGTCATGAAGCAACCATATGTGTAGTTGGATCGGGAGATTTAGGTACCAGAGCAAGGAGGGCTAAAATCGATAAGGTGATAGAACAAGACGAGCTCGATAGGTTGGGGACAAATAAAAGAGAAGCTAGAAAAGTTGTAAGAGCCTATGACTTTTTTCTTTCCGATACGACTCTAATGGCTACAGTGGGTCGCTCTCTTGGTCAATTTTTGGGTCCTAAAGGCAAGATGCCTACTCCCTTGCCATACGGAGCACCAATAGAATCCATAGCAACCCGAATGCGAAGTTCCGTCCGCGCTAGGGCAAAAAATCAGCTTAATATTTCCACCAAGATTGGTGATGAAAAAATGGATGACACTCAATTAGCCTCAAATGCTAACGCAGTCATTACTGCAATTGAGAAAAGACTGCCTCAAGGCGATAAAAACATCAGTAATGCTTTGATAAAATTTACAATGGGTAAAGCAGTTAAATTAAGATCTTTGAAAGATAATAGAGGGTGATGTAATTGCAAACAACAGAGCAACCTGGATCGGTTGGGCGAAAACCACGTACAAATTATCCAAAGAAAAAACGTCTGATGTACCAGCAGTTGCAGCAACTTCCCAAAGAATATAGTGTTATAGCACTTTCAAAAATGGCTAAAGTTAGAGCTACACAACTTATGACAATCCGTAAAAAGTTCAGAGATGAGATAAAGATAAGGATAGTTAAAAATGAGGTTGCAAAGCGTGCTTTTGAAAACATAAAAGATATTCATGGCATAGATAATTTAAGCAAACAACTTGCTGGTCAGAACGCTTTGATGTTTACCAATATCAATCCTTTTAGGCTCAACTCAATACTTTCCGAGAACAAAGTGTTTATGTCAGCAAAGGGGGGAGACATTGCTAGTAAAGAAATACTAATTCCGGCTGGGAATACGGGCATTACTCCTGGTCCTGTCCTTTCTGAGTTCAAGGAAGCCAATGTTGCTACCAAGATTGACCAAGGAAGCATTTGGGTAAATAGAGACACAGTTGTAGCCAAACCCGGTCAGATAATCTCTCAAAAACTCGCTTCACTTTTGAGCAAATTGAATATCAAACCGATTGAGGCAGGAATATCTGTGTCCTTTGCCATTTCTGATGGATTAGTTTTCAAGGAAAGCGATCTTAGCATTAATTTAGCAGAGTACAAAAATAATTTGGTACAATCATTTCAAGAAGCAATTGCTTTGGCTACAGAAACTGGATACGTCACGGAAGAGACAATTAACCCATTAATCATAAGGGCTCATCAACATGCAAAAGCATTAGCGAGAAAATCTCAATACTTTTCACCTGAAAACCTAGAGCGGTCACTTTTACCAGAAGCACAGCTGCATGCCCAATTACTCACGGCGATCTTGGCCCAAAAGGGTTACTCCGCTGCATAGTTAGGATACCGATTTAAGTAACAACAAACCATATCTGGCATTAAGCCATTCGCACTATCCAACCGGGCGACAAAATATGGGACCGCAGGACTTGACTTGGGTTACTTACCCAAATAGTGATGAAAGTCCTTCTAGCGCTTCTTCTTCTTTCTTTTCTTCTTTCTTTTCTTCTTCCTTTGTAGTAGGTGAAGCTTCTGAGGCAGGCGCGGGGGAAGTTGAGGTGGCGGATGGAGCTGAAAGCGTTACCGGGGCTGCCTTCAGTGCATCATCAATGTTAACGTCACCAAGAGCGGCCACCAAGGCCTTTACCCTTACCTCGTCCGGCGAGGCACCAGTAGCTTTTATAACATTTTTAATATTATCTTCTGTTACGTCCTGTTTTAGCTTATGTAAGAGTAACGCAGCGTATACGTATTCCATAATTATTATGTCGTTCTTGATGTAACCATAATATAAAACTTTCAAGTTCACAATATTTTTGTACTTCTTGCTACTGCATAAAGATGGTCCTTTAAGTCTTTTTCATAAAGAGAATTCATTTTCTCCAAAAGGATTTCACGTGCCTGCAATCTTTGATCATCTGAATTTGCCCGTAACACATCTGCGAACATATCAGGAAGGTTTTCCCTGATCCAGCCGTCCAATACGAAATATCGCTTTTCGTTTATCCAAATGGTCTTGTCTATGGACTGATCCACTTCTTGGTTAAACATCCCGGTCTCAACTCTGTCGATCAACATAAATATACAATTATTGGGATCGGGGTTGTTCAGAACCTCGGATGGTCTTCCTTTACCATATCCTGATTCTATACGCTCAATCAAGCCAACTGGACGTATATAAAAACCATTGATTTGGATCTTACTTCCAATTACGTTTTGAATCCTTCCAATAACCAGTCTTAGATAATTCCGATCCTTTTGAACTACAAAGACATATTCGCCGGGTCGAATTCTGCCTTTTCCAAACATATTGACAGTCTTACCGAGAATTATAAAAATATTCTCTCCTGTAAATGAAACATACATGGCGTAGGTAATTCCTTCCTACAAAATTAGAGCTATCAGGCTTGCTATAATACGTAATCCTAATGTTCCTCTAGGGAATTATATCATACTTCCTTGTTCTGACTACATTTATTAATATGAAGAGGAACCATAAAATGGGACAAAATTTGCAAAGATTCGACGAGTTGGATATGAGGATATTATCTGAACTTAGCAAAGATGCAAGTATTTCAGTTCCTCAGCTTAGTAAGAAGCTGAACATAAATGCATCTGTTCTATATAGCAGAATAAAACGTCTCGTTAAGCGCAATTTGATAGAAAAATTTACCGTCATCGTTAACGAGGAATTACTCGGAATCAGCGTCAAAGCTACGGTCGGCATTAACCGAGATCCTAAGCTAAAAGAACCTATACATTCCGAACTAGTAAAGATCCCGGAGGTCAGGACTTTATCAGAGGTTACTGGAAGATTTGACATTATAGTTAATTTAAACGCACGCACACTGGAGGAACTGCATAACGTTGTTATTGAACGGATAGGAAAAAT
>DASTCR010000196.1:0-10796 GCA_035710925.1 Nitrososphaeraceae archaeon
AGTTGATATGGGAGCAGTAAAGTTTGTCTGCAACGGAGCCCGTGTAACGCGCCCCGGCATCATCCGACTTGACAACTTTGACAGAGGCGACCTCGTAACAGTCAAAGACGAAAAATATTCAAAAGTGTTAGCGGTTGGAAGAGCAATAGAAGATAGCACCGCCGCCGCCAAAAACACCAAGGGATATGTCATCGAAAACCTGCACTATATCGGAGACGATTTTTGGGAATCCTATAAGGATATAGCCCCTCCAGACCGAGAAGACACGAATGAAGAGTAAGTTATGCGTCTCCTGGAGTTCGATAAGTAGAACGCTACCATCTTCATCCACATGCTAGCGTTTGTTTGGAGGGGGATCTTCGACTCATGTTCCTAGGATACTAGGGAATTATGATTCCAGCTTTCTCCGAAAGCTTCTGCGTGCGACGTTTCTCCTGGGGTTGTCATTCGAACGCACCCTTGGTCCTTTACTTCTCTGGTGCTGATCGCTTGGAATGAAAACCTGGGTGCCGATAAGGTCAGCGAGCTTTTCTCGAGCCGGTTGGACGGAAGCGTAAGGGCAGGCAACCGGTCCAAATATCTCTTGTATCCTTCCAATTTGCCTCCCATTGCTATCAAATACAGGCAAGCCATTAATTTTTTTCTCCCATGTGGCTCTTCCAGTCTTGACTATAACCCGACCGCTTCTGGCTATGTGTAAAATGCGTCCAAGCTCATGCATAAGAGATCAATCCACTTTCAAGCTATGATCTAGCGTTTTGACCATCTAGTTCTATTTTTAAGCATTCTTTGTGCTAGTGTCGTAAGCAGTATGTTCTTTTTAACATTATCCTTTTTGGGTAAGGCTATGTATCCTGACTTTACAAATGCTCTTCTTGGGAATCGCGCTCCGTCGTTGATCTGTTCCTGCTGGAGATTGTAACCTGATTGCTTGGCCGCTTCGACTAGATCGGACAGCGTAGGATCGAATATTGCGTGCTCTTTTCCTACCCTACGACCTTTAGCTCGAGGAAGATTTTTATTAAAATAGTCTAACCACAAAATCCAATAGTCGTAGTCTTTCAATGGTCAAGTTATCTATATGACCATAATAAATTTATGTTAGGGTGCCTTCTAAGCTCACCTAATTACAACAAGGAGATACACCATATTCCAGGTTTGATCATTCATCGCAGCATTCAAGCCTTAACTTGCTTGTCGTCATACAATGGACGTACTAGTCCTTACTTTTTAAGGATTAGTAGGTACGTAGCCATATTGGATTATAAATGGAATGAATCATCGAAGCTTTTGCTTGACCTCAAAAACTGGTCCTATAGGGCCAAACGCAATTAAGGTACATGTATTCAGGCCAAGCGGAAGGCAAGTCTATACTGTGATAGGCAAAGCCAAGGAGTACTGGACAGCTCCAGACTTAGATTTTTGTTCCTGCAGAAGCTATTACTTCGGTGCATTGTCATCAGGAAAACCGTGCTATCATTTGATAGGCGTGCGCAAGGTGATTAGACAGAAATCCTTCTTGTCATTGTATTTTGAAGACTACGACTACGATCGTTTTATCATGGCAATCATAAGCGATTCTTCCAGGAATGTTCTTACACCTTAACGGATATGATGGTATTGTTCCCCAAATTACATCTTTTATCTAGAGGTTCGATCCTTAAGTTTTTGAGCCCCTCTTTTTCCGATATCTCTGTAAAAACCTGAACCGTACTTTTCTCTAACAACTGCGCCTCCTTTTTCCCCTATATCCCTATAGAACTGAATCCCATACTTCTCCTTTACTGAGTGGCCTCCTCTACCTCCAATAGATTGGTAAAACGATGTACCGTACTCAGATTTTACCACCTCTCCACCTTTTTTTCCGGCGTGCCTTAATCCCTCGGTATTGAGTGCACGTGCATTCCCCCCAGCCTTTGCAACTCGAGACCGTGTTACTGCGTCTGCAGTAGCAAGTCCTCGTGAGTGATGTGGAGCAGCTCCGCCTTTCTTGGCAACTCTTTCCCGAGTATCTCCGGGCGCCGACGCAAGCCCCCGCCTAGGTTTTTGCGTACCCTTTTCTTCAGCCATATGGTTTAACTTAGTAATATGAGATAAAAGGGCATCATAACGCAATATGTGGAGAGTCAAACCATTTATTACTGAGATCCGCATCTCATCCCTTGCAAACTGACAGTAAAAAGAAAAACATCCTAATAATAGGCTCGGGCGGAAGGGAGCACGCATTGGGCTGGAAACTCGCACGGAGCAGCAAAGTAAAGAGAGTTTTTCACTGTCCCGGCAACGGTGGAACGAAAAACAATCTAGCCATTGACTATTTTGATCACTCGAAACTGATAGAGTTTGCATCAGAAAATGACTGCGAAACTCTCGTTGGACCTGAAGGACCGCTAGCCGCAGGGATTGTAGATCAATTTCTAAACTGTAATTTGAGAATATTTGGACCTAGCAAAGTTGCTACAAAGCTCGAATCTAGCAAGGTGTTTAGCAAGCAATTTATGCAAAAGGCAGGCATAAGGACATCGCCATTTGTCATCCTTTCATCTTACCGAGACGCCGAAGACTACGTAAAGAGTCAAACACGTGAGCTTGTAATCAAGGCTGAGGGCTTAGCCTCAGGTAAAGGAGTATTTGTCTGCAGCACGCAAAAGGAGGCAATACTTGCCCTGCGATCATTGATGCTCGATAGGGAATTTGGGGAATCAGGAGATAGGATAATTATTGAAGAGAAAATTCAGGGAAAGGAGGCATCATTTATAGCAATATGTGATGGAAACTCGTTCGTGCCTATGGCGATGAGCAGAGATCACAAGCGAGCTTGTGATGGTGATACCGGCTTAAACACCGGCGGCATGGGATCGTATTCACCAGTGGGGGATATCAGCGAAGATTTGGAAGCTGAAATTGCGAATGACATTATAAAACCTACAATCCGCGGCATGAGAGAGTCTGGGACACCTTTCTCAGGATTCCTATACGCAGGGCTGATGCTAGACAGTGAAAATGGAACCCCGACTGTTTTGGAGTTTAATGCTAGGATGGGCGATCCCGAATGTCAGAGCCTCATGGTAAGAATGGATTCTGACCTCTATCCTTACTTGGATGCGGCAATGGACAAAAAACTCCTTTATATGCCACCAATTAAATGGAAGAAACAGCATTCAGTCTGTGTTGTAATGGCCTCAAAAGGGTATCCAGGAAAATATAATACCGGCCGCCAAATATGCGGACTCAGTTCCCGTCTGTCTGGCAATGTAGTCATATTTCATTCAGGAACAATAAGAGAATCAACTTATCGCATAACTAATGCTGGAGGAAGGGTCCTGAGCGTTACTGCAACCGGCCGGAACCTCGAATTAGCCAGAAGAGAGGCTTATCAGGCTGTCCGTAAGATAAGCTGGGGAAGGGGAGAAGAATACTATAGGACTGACATAGGAATGCCCTCTGAAACAAATGAGTGAGAGACCTTTACTCTAAAAGTACAGTATCCCATTTTCAGTCGATAGCCCATTTATTCTTTCGTCCAAATTGGATTGAGGTAAAGGACTGGATACCAATTGGAACTGGTAACCTAGACCAAGGGAGAACGAAACTTTTGCATTTGTAATATACCTGTCAAAATAGCCTCGGCCATAGCCTATCCTAGCACCTCGGTAATCAAATACTATGCCCGGGACTATCAGCAAATCCAACTTCGTGATCTCTGCTCCACGTTTATGGGGCTCCCTTATCCCAAATTTTCCGATAACGAGGCTGCTTTCCCGTAAAAGGCTGTCTTCTAGTTGATAGAATCTCATCCTATTTGATTCAATGCTCGGCAAGGCTACCTTCTTTGCCGAATCTAGCCCTCTTTGAATAATTTCTTGTGTTCTTACTTCGTTATCGAGTGGTAAATACACTCCCAGAGATTCGGAAATAGCAAAGTGATTCGATCTTAGCACATTAAATTGTATTAGGTTGCTTTTTTCCAAAACTTCTGACTGCGACAGTAAGTTACGCATTTTCAGCATTGATCTCCTAATCCTTTCTTTTTCTATCGATAAACTGCTCATCCTGCTAAATCATTTCTGCTCTTAACTGATAACGTCGTTGATATGACGGTATTTCTCAATAAAATGGCTACTGTCATGGGGCCAACACCACCAGGAACCGGAGTAATCCATGAAGCTTTATTTTTGACGGCATCAAAGTCTACATCACCGCAGATCCTTCCGTTAACCCTGCTGATACCGACGTCTATCACTACTGAATTTGAATTGACCATATCTTCAGTTAGGGTAAATTTCTCTCTGTTGCCCACGGCGCTAACTATTAGTTCTGAGCGAACTAGTTTTTCCGGTAGCCTTTGAGATTTTGAATGGCAAATGGTAACACTAGCTCCTCTCTCTGCTAATAAACATGCCAGTGGCTTTCCAACGAGGCTGCTTCTGTTTATTATCGTAGCGTCCATGCCGACCACATCAATTTTGTAGAAGTCTAGCAATTCCAAGATTCCTGCAGGAGTACAAGGTGTTATTATAGGGCTACCCTTCAAAAGCATGCCTGCGTTAAAAGGAGTTAGGCCATCTACATCCTTAAAGGGATTCAACGCACTTATGGTCTTATTTTGATCGATATGATCAGGGAGAGGTAGTTGCACCAACACTCCATGTACAAGGTTGTCAGCATTGAGCTCGGAAATTATTTTTTCTAGTTCTTCCTGCATCAGTGTGTTGGGGAGCCGTAGGTCCCTTGTAACGATCCCCAATTCTGCAGCAGCTCTTTGTTTCTTGTTTATGTATGAGATAGAGGCAGGGTCTTCGCCTACAAGGATCGTGCAAAGACAGGGCTTGACATCTTGCGCGACTAACTTATCTACCTGCTCTTTGACTTGAGCTTGTATCTTGGTAGCCACCGAAAGGCCGTCTATAATCTTTGCGTTCATTTTATCAGCGTTCAATACTCGATAGATCCTGGGCTCAGCATAAAGGGCCCGACGATAGAGTTATTTGTCTTTCGAACATTTTTCTATATTAACATTGCTTTGCGGCCCTTTACATCTATCCTTTTTTCTGCTATCAATTTAATTGCACGAGGATAGAGTTTATGCTCTTGCGCTAGAATTCTCTTGGATAAGGCTTCCTCAGAATCCCGATCCATGACACGGACGGGCTGTTGAAGTAGAATCGTCCCTGAATCCACCCCCTCGTTTACAAAGTGAATGGTGCAGCCAGAAACTTTGACCCCGTATTCTAATGCTTGTTTTTGTGCATGCAAGCCGGGAAAAGAAGGGAGCAAAGAAGGATGAACATTAATAATGCGCATCTTATATCTTTCAACAAACTCTGGGCTTAATATTCGCATATATCCGGCAAGACATATCAAGCCATTGCTTGGTAAAACAGTGTATTTCTCCAGAAGCGAAAGCAATTTTCTATCATAAGACCATCCTCGCACGCCCGAAGGGGCTAAGATCTCCGTTGCAACGTTGAATTTTTTTGCAATTGCAATTCCACCCGCCTGTGCATTGTTTGAAATAACAACCCGGGCTTCGACACCAACTAGTCTTTGAGTTTTGATTGCCTGAAGTATTGAGCGCAAATTGCTTCCTCTTCCTGATATTAATATCGCTAGTCTTAACACTCTAAAGATAACTAATTTCAGACATAAACGTGTAATGTTTTACATGAGCCGCTACAGAGAAATTTGTGCGCATTCTTCTTTTATCATACAAGCGAGACGCATTCACGGTATCCAAGACGACGCTCCCTCTGCTAAAATTAAAATAACTGCGATCCCCCCATGAGAGAATATTGGTCGATACTTCTCCCATTGTGACTATGTCTGAATGCGGACTAATGGTTCACAATAGTGGACGCAGGATTCTACTAGACGCCCGGAAGGAATCAACATCGGATGTGATGTTCTTTTCCCATGCACACTCTGATCACCTGATGAAATTAAAAAAGAAGAATATAGTTTATGCCCAGCAGGTCCTAGCATCGAAGGAGACATCCTACCTAGCCAGGACGCGAGGCGTCGACCTGACTTTAGCAAAATGTAAGGAATCTTGCGATGGCTACGAGTTAATTGATACTGGCCATGTGCTCGGGTCTAGGGGTCTATTGATAGATAACCAAATCTATTATACCGGGGATATTACGACGAGGAGAAGAGGGTTCATGCGGGGCGCCCATATACCGAAAGTGGATGTGTTGATAATGGAGTCAACTTTTGGTTCTCCAAGGTATGTCTTCCCTCCTGTAGATGATGTGATACATTTAGCAAATAAAATTATAGGTGAGATGTTTGACCGAGGAGTATCAGTGATTCTTTTAGGATATCCCCTAGGTAAAGCGCAGCTACTTACATTTCTGTTTCAACACTGGGCTCCCCTATTTGTTTACGAATCGGTGGCTAAAATTAATGCCGTTTACAGAGAGTTTGGTGTCAGCTTAAGAGAGGGAACTGTATTTTCCACAGCCAAACAGGACCCCCTCTTCTCGAAGTCGGCGCCATGGCTAATGATAGCTCCATTGGCATCTGCCAGGTCTGGATATATTCGAACAATCAAGGAACGATGCCAAGCAGTTTCAATAGGATTTAGCGGTTGGGCAATCGATAAAAGTTACAAGTACATGATGGGTCTAGACTATGCACTTCCGCTAAGCGATCACTGCGATTATGAAGAGCTTGTGAGACTAGTCTTGTTGTCCCAAGCGCGCAAGGTTTACACATTTCACGGATTTTCTGCGGAATTTGCCAACTCGCTTAGAGACCTTGGCCTTGATGCTGAGCCGGTTTCGCGTCTACATAAATCAAGATCGGTCAACATGCCTGCAAAAAGGAATAGTACCCTAGACTTGTATTTGAAAGCCTAAGGTTTACCTTGATCTCTAAAATAGGTAATTACCTTGTTCCCGAATGTTTCTATATTCTTAAAGTAACCCTCTCCCCAAAAACGAATTATGAAATGATTAGTTCCTGCCTCTATAAATCGCTCCAACATTTGGATTACGTCTTCGGGTTTACCGACACCTATTGCCGATCTTGCAACACTGTCCGGTATTTTTAGTGCAGCTTTCTTCATCTGTTCCATAAGTTCTGGCTTATTCATGGCATATTCAGTAAAATACCTCCTAAAATCGAATTCAGAATCTTGCTGGATGTTGTGGACCTTCAAAAGTTCTGGCTTGTAAAGGCTCACCTTTACTGCATTTTTCATCTTATTCCAAGCTTCCTCTCCGTCTTCTGTGAAGTAAACGTCGACGTCATTGGCGAATTGAAAATCGTTCAAGTCCCTTCCAATCTCCTTAGCACGCTCCCTTATTACGTTGGCGTGATTTTTGAATAATTCAGGGGTATAACCAATCGGTATCCATCCATCACCGTATTTTGCACAAAGTTCCAACGTTTTGGGAGCCCCTGCAGCGATATAGATGGGAGGTCTTGGCTTTCGAATGCTCCTCGCTTGAAGGCAGGCTTCAATGAGGCTATAGTATTGTCCCTTATAGCTGACACGCCGGTCTGGCTCCGACGTAAATAGCTTCTCAATTACCTCGAGCTGTTCTTTGAATTTCGACACAGGTTTGGAGAACTCGATACCAAAATCCACCACATTTTGCGCCTCTCCAGCGCCGATTCCTAATATGGCCCTGCCCTTGGTTATTCTATCCAATGTAATTGTGGAAAGAGCGATAGCCGATGGATGTCTTCTGATCGCATCAGTTACACATGTTCCGAGCTCCACGTGAGACGTCACGGCTCCTATAGCTGCAAGCATTAACCAAGCATCATTGACAACAGCATTCTTCCATTGAGGAACGTTGGAGTGGTCCATAGTCCAAACTGAATCGTAGTCCATTCGATCCGCTATTTGACAGGCGGTTATCACTTGGCTTTCGTCCAGCCCAAGACGCGCAACGTTGAGCCCCTGTGTAAATCCAAATTTTAGGGTCATTCAGAAATGTAATCTCTCCTGGGACGATTAGTAATAAGGAGAAAAAGAAATATTGTCTCTCCCATTAGTTCAAGAATCAAGACTACGTATATTTAAGTATGACTTGGATAATGCAGCACTACTTGGAGTTAGCAATTGCTACCCAAGCCACTATTTAATTCCGAATTGCCGCGAAACTTTATATAATAACCAATAACCTTTTTAACTTGCCTGGGAAATGCTCTTACCCTCAGAAATAGAAGCAAAGTCACTGATCCCCGCAGTCAGATCATTGCTAGCAAGAAAGCTGACCAAGGAATATAATCTCAGGGAAGAGATAGTTGCCAGGGTTTTGGGCGTAACACAAGCAGCGGTGAGTAACTACATCCGAGGGACTAGGGGCGACACCCAACTGATGTTGCGTCTATCTTCCACGCCACAAGTCATGCTCATGATTGATGATATCGCTCGGGATCTTGCGACGGATAAGCTGTATACCCCTAGCACGATGGCTAAACTTGTTGAGCTATGTAACTACATGCGATATACCTTCATAATCTGCGATGTTCATCATAGCATAGAATCTGAAATCGACGAACAGATATGCGAAAAATGTAAGGGGACGTTACTTACTGGGAGACCGTAGGTGATATGTTTAGGGGAACTACGATACCACTCGACACAGAAAGTGCAACTACGCTAACCTTATGGCAAGGATAAGATTAGATTTCTTATTTTCATTTAGTGGCAAAGTTATTTCCTAGCAATGGGTCCTAGCATTGAGTATTTCCTGCCTTGCGACGGAAATTACCTTGCTTCCGAATATGCGGCCCAAAATCCCCTTAGCCGCAAATTCTTCAGTGAATCTAAGACTGCCATCATTCTGAATATTGCGACCTGATACCAATAACGGGACCGGGTCCGGACTATGTGACCTTTTTATGCAAGGGGTGGAATGATCTGCAGATGCAACGATATAGACATTGCCTGACTTCGATTCTTGCATTATACTGTCGAAGAATAATCTATCTATCTCCTCAATATTCTTCATTTTTCCTAGTGCATCGCCATCGTGTCCATACTCGTCGGGACCTTTGATGTGTGCATAAATCAGGTCGAAACGATCGACATTAGAGGAGATTTGATTTGCCTTCTGCTTGTAGTCATCAACCCTGCCAGAGCGCAGGATCTCCATCTTTAAAATATTTGCTATACCGATTTCCACAGGCATATCAACGATCCCTCCTACTTTCATACTGTATTTATTCTCTATTGGTTCAAGCATGGGGATCCGACTACCGGCATCACGAAGGAGAACGCAGCTTATTGATTTTTTCCCGTTCCGACTTCTCTCAGAATTGACGGGATGCTCTCTCAATATACCTATTGCTTGATCGCTAAAATCATTTACCAAGCTGGCCGAAACTTTTGCTTCTTGGCTGTGGTTCTGAGGTGTACTTTTTTGGACCATGTCATTATATGGAGACGTTCTTGCAACTCCTATTCCCGAGACCTTATCATATGCTGGATCCGTATTGCTAATATCTTCGGAAAGGCGCATTTTTTTATGTCTGAATCTCACCACTGATCTATGACCAACTGTTGGCCTGATAACTAGACTTACGTCAGGATCGCTTAGTCTAATCTTTGATGTCAAGCTCTGGCAAATTGAACTGGCCTCGTGTACTTGAATGTCTCTTCCTGCCCGGCGATCGAGGATTTGTCTCGTGTCGTCAATTGTGGCAAAGTTTCCTCTCAAAGCAAGGTCACCATCTTTGAAATCAACCCCCGAGCCCAACAGCTCTACTACTCCCCTTCCGACGTACGCCTGGTTTTTAAAATCATAACCTAACATATTAAAGACTGCTATGTCAGACTGTGGTGCTATGTCCTTTCCCACGGTTATTACTTCCCCCATGCGCCCTCTTTTAGCTAGGGAGTCAAGCGCCGGAGTGGAGGCGGCTTGTAATGGGGTGAGGTCTCCTAACTTAGGACTCGGAAGGTCGCCAACCCCGTCGAGCAGAATGTATATAATAGTACTTCTCTCAGTGGACACAGGACTCAACGGGTGTCGTCAAATTTATTTTTATGTATGCTCTCTGCCGAGAGAGACCATATTTTTACAAAAATGTGTGGTTCAGTGGCTTCAACCTGATTGACAAGTCTTCCCAGGAGTGGAGTGTTGGTTTAAGGATTCTCATGAATAATAGCCAAAGCTCTTGTGAATATTTGAATGGCATCTGCTATTGTATGAATCTCCACCCTAGAATTGTGGGCCGCCTAATTTCAATAGCCTCCTAATTCCCAGCATTCGGAACAAGACTAGGAGATGATATGGCAAGTCTCTATTTCAAAATGAATAATTAATTGCTTTTCTATTATTATCCCTGTGCAAGAGAGCAGTCGCAGAGTGATATTTTCCCACATAGGTATATCGCTAGCTGAGTCAGAGACTATTTATGGTATACTTAATGGCACTTTTCATGTTCTCGAAGAGGATCAAGAAAATTTCTTCAACGACACAAGCGCGGTCGGATCTATTAAGTTTAGTTTTCCCTATCCCTTTTCTGATCCATTTTTTGATCTGTTTTCGGAAGGATGGTACCAGATCAAGCACGTACTTAAGGATATGAAACGGAGAAGAAATAAAGATCTTGAGGTCCAATTTTACTTCGATGGTTTACTGAGGGATGAGGGAGTTGTTCACTTCGGTCTTATTTTCCAACTCAAAAATCTAAATCAACACGAGTTCGAAATGGCAATCGAAAAGATTGAGTATCAGGTCGATACAATTACCATGGAATTATTCAAAAAACGGGAAGCGGGACCAACGTATACATACACATACAACGTAGCAAAACGAAGATGGATCCGGCGG
>DASTCR010000197.1:0-2530 GCA_035710925.1 Nitrososphaeraceae archaeon
ACCAATGTAGGAGACATCATAGTCTTCAGAAAACCCGCTGGTGAAGATAGGATAATAGTACATCGTATAACTGAAATAACCTCAGAAAATGGGAGAAGGGTGATAATAACAAAAGGGGATGCAAGTCAAGTATCAATACCAGGAGTTGATTTTCCTGTGAACAGCCACAATTTTATTGGGAAAGTCAAATTCGTTATCCCAGAGATTGGGGTTCTACTCATTCCACCATTAAGTTATATACTGCTTGGAGCAATAATTTCAGCTATAGCAATCGTTATCTTTTTTTATGAAAGAAAAAGGCGTCTGTAGGATAGTAATATTGGCTTTCTTCGATGTAGGTAAGAAACCTGTTAATATTGGAATCCTTCAGATATAATCCGGTATTGAATCATGAACAAAGATATTTATCGAATGAAAGAAAAATTAGAGTAGGGGGTTATATCCCTGGGGATTCCTGAAAAAATTAAAGCTATACAAGAAGAAATTCATAGGACTCAAATAAACAAAGCAACTGAATTTCATATTGGAATTCTCAAGGCAAAAATAGCAAAGCTTAGGCGCGAGCAAGATGAAAACAGGCACGGCAAAAATGTTTCTTCTGGAAAGGAAAATGAAGGGTTCAATGTTAGAAAATCTGGAGATGCATCAGTAGTACTTGTGGGATTACCTAGTGTAGGTAAATCGACTTTGCTCAATGCTTTAACAAACGCGAATTCCCGCACAGGCTCATATCAGTTTACGACACTAACTGCGGTTCCAGGCATGATGGAATATAATGGTTCTAAAATTCAGATACTTGATCTTCCTGGAATAGTAGAGGGTGCGTCTAAGGGGAGAGGCCTGGGAAGAAAAGTGCTATCAGTTGCAAGAAACGCAGATCTAGTTCTCATGGTATTGGATGTTTTTCAACCAGAACTTTTACAGATTTTGGTAAGTGAGCTTCACGAAGTGGGGATAAGAATTAACAAGAAATATCCAGAAGTATTCATCGAAAAATCGCATTATGGAGGACTCTCGATTCATAATCAGGTTTCTAATATTCCAAGTCATTTAGTAAGGGAAGTTCTAAGGATAAATGGTGTTAGTAATGGACGGATATTGATCAAGGAACCAAATCTGACGGTAGAACAGTTGATAGATGTTGTTACTGGGAATAGGATTTACCTACCTGCACTTGTAGTATTGAATAAAATCGATCTCGTGGATGGTAAATTCATTTCACAGATAGAAAAAAAGGTCCAAAATTTTATTCCCATCTCTGCTGATCGCAAAATGAACATTGACTACTTGAAGAGATCAATTTATGAAAAACTAGCGTTCATTAGAATTTATCTCAAGCCAAGAGGCGACAAAATCGATGAGGATCCACTCATTATGAATCAAAACTGTACAATTCGTGATGTATGTCTTAAAATACACAGGAATTTCGTAAAGGACTTCAAACATGCTTATGTTTGGGGCAACAGCGTTAAATTTAGTTCCCAGAAGGTAGGATTAGATCACGTACTAAAAGACATGGACGTTCTGAGAATCATTCTAAAGTAAGAGTTTCTAATCAGGTTTTTAAAATTTGGAAAACTTAAAATCTACGTTTCTGAGGTATGTATAAGGGACTCTTGAAACATCCAAAGGTAGTTCTTACTGCAGATCGCACTCTTATGTCACCGTATAGAGGCATATCGTTAGCATCATTTTTCGGCTGCGCACCAGCTATTGATCCAAACAGATCGCATGACACGTTACTCTACAAAATTCTTCGCAATCAGGTCACTCCTAGACTATTGTTTGACTTTATTTGTAATCCCATCTCGCAACATAGTGGCATTGCAGATTACGCCCCCTATGGACTGAGAAAAGTCGAAGCTTCCTTAGTAAGGGATGGTTACAGTAGAGAAGATGTAGTGGTTGCACATCCAGATTATGTGGAAAAATTCATTGGTCCTGAAACAGAGGTAGTAGGTACATACGAAATGGATCCTCTTGGCATGGGTCCTGTAACCATGACTTTTACATACGGTAGAAAGCAGATCTCATATGATGAATTCTATAACAGGGACCTGCACATGAAAATAAACAGAGCAAAGGAGAAAAATGGCAGTAAAGCTAAAGTGATTGCAGGTGCTTCAGGCACATGGCAGTATAACTATGATCCGGCAAAAATAGAGGAATATGGTTTATACGGAATCGTCGAGGGTGATTTAGGTGGAATTGGTCCTGAAATTGATGGCGCGGGTTCCAAGTTTTTTGATGCACTGATTAATAATGAACTTGAAACCGCAAATCCATTCAAGAAAAATCCCTTTAAAGTGGAGATAAAAGAGTTTGAAAGAGGTGACAATACTTATCATGGCAGATTTATTCACTATTGGAACGAACCTACAGTTGATGAAATACCAACCAGAATCAATCCCAGCATGCATGGAATGATTGAGGTAATGAGAGGTTGTGGACGTGGCTGTAAGTTTTGTGATGTAACTCTTAGACCGTTAAGATACTATCCTGTAGAGAAGGTTGTAAAAGAGATAGAAAT
>DASTCR010000198.1:0-3233 GCA_035710925.1 Nitrososphaeraceae archaeon
ATTACTGCAATAGGTATAACAAGTCTCGCACAAATCATTGTCACCACATATTGGGGCTTTTATATTGATCCTGATAGGACAAAATCTCTCTTAGAAAGACTAGTCATAGACCCGATTTTCTTCTATCTGGTTATGATTTTGCTAGTTCCCTTATCTTTTGGCTTTACCTACATGATGATAAAACTTGCCAAAAATGCAGAAGCAAACGCCAAAATGCAGCCAAAAAAACCTGCAGGTAAAAATTCAATTAGTCTTCCAGAGAAATGGATCTACATCATTTTCGTCGCACTCCTTGCGTTCCAAGTTTATCTTAACATTGCGGCGTATTACGCTGTGCTAGCCGGTATGAAGAATTATTCCTTATTTGTTATAGGAATAATTATGCTTGTCTTTGCTGGAATGTTCCATTTGTTTAGATACGGTAGAGCACTTGCCAAGTCGCCCTCGCCGAAGATCATAACTGCACCACCAAAACCAACAAAGCCTGCTATTTCTCCTCCAACCGAAGCACCTCCTCTCCCGTCGCAATCCAGAGAAGAAAAACCATTGGTGACTCCAACTGCCCAAAAGTCATTAGGTACATCCACCTCCCAGGCGCCATCGGCTTCGCAGACTGGCAAGAGTGCGGCGGGTACAACTACTACTGGTATTGATGGAAAAGTGTCCGCTTCACAAAGCGGTCCTAATAGCCATACTCAGACCGATATGATCAAAAACAATATTAAAAATACAGTAAACTCCCAATCCGAAATCGCTGCTTCCTATGATAGACCTTCGGGCGAAAATCCCGCAGATAAAGAAAGACAAAAGATTTGAGATGCCCATAAAGCCCAAGGTAATAAGTAATCCCAAACAAGCTTTATATGTCAATTTTTTGATCTAGTTCACAGTCAATGCAGATCACAAGCAATCATGCTGGTGGGATTAGTGCAATTGCTTTTATTGTTGCTGTCATTGTAAGCATGGCGTACTATCAGTTTTCTTATTTACCTGAGGTTAACTCAAAGCCTGTGGTTTCTGAAGAGATCCTAAATCCTGCTCAGACTACTAGCGTCGGTATTTTAGAAGGTTCCGCGCTACCATCCCAAACCGAAAATTACGATCCAAAAGAGATAACTGCTAATTTGGGAGAAACCAATAAAGTAATCTGGACAAATGAGGACACGACTGCTCATACGGTCACAACTGACACAGGATATAATGACCCTACGAGTGGCGAATTTGACTCTATGGCAACAATAGGTTTGATTCTTCCGCAGCAGACTTTTGAGTTTGTTTTTACAGAGGCAGGAGAATACCCTTACCATTGTGAACCACATCCATGGATGACAGGCAAGGTTACTGTGGAAAGAGGAAGATTCTAAAAATCCGACAATAGTACTAGAGGCTTAAGCTGACATTCACAGCCAATCAAGTTAGAGGTTACAATATTACCTTAATATCTTAACAAACGCCAATGCAGAAGCAACTTCCTTGTGTTCCTGGACGAGAGCTACACGGAACTTCGCGTTTGTAGAACTGTCTTCAGCTTTATGAGTAGTTGTGGCTGTAAATTCGAGTTTCCTTTTGTCTTGTAGGTCTTCCTTAAAAATAGAGATTCTAGCATACTGATAATTTGTCTTCTTACCATTGACGCTCGTGTAATTGAAAATATCGCTTGAATTCTCAATTTGGGAGTTAATTACTATGCTATCAAATCTGCCAGTATAGATTATATCGACTCTTCCATGAAGCTCTTGGCCTGACATGATCTCTTTTTCGGCTATCTCAATAACGACTCCGTTGGTATTCTTCTCATTCATGCATAAGAAAATAAGTACGCAGTAAATATGAATGTGTATATCAATTGTGGCTAGGTTAGTTGTGCAAGGTGTTATTTACCCACGGCAATGTATTTTGGGTCTTCATATGCTACATAATCGATTTTGATCTGACTGCAATTAACTTAAACTTTGTTACTAGTTGCAGTCGAATCAAGATCTATCTTACTCAAGATTTATGATAAAATATTATTAATCCTTATAGGATCAAATAACTTTGGACGTAGACACGCGCTTGCCTAATTCCAATGCTCCTATGAACTTGGTAGATGTAAATGGCTACAACATTCGATTTCTTCATTATCTCGACAAAAATATGTCAACAAATAAGACCATCCTTGTACTCCTTCATGGGATCGGGGCCTCAGCAGATAGATGGTCATACGTTTCTCCTACATTATCTAAATATTTCCAACTAATTATACCGGATATTGTGGGCTTTGGATATAGTGATAAACCCACGGTCGAATACACAATGGATTTTTTTGTTAGTTTTTTTGAAAATTTTCTAGCCAAGCTAGGAGTTGAAAGGTTAAGCATAATTGGTTCCTCGTTTGGAGGATTTTTGGCAACCGAATTCACCTTAAAAAACCCACAAAAGGTCGACAGATTAATTTTGGCCGCTCCTGCTGGAGCAATGCGAATCTCAACTCGTATATTGGACCAGTACATTATGGCTGCATTATATCCCACATATGAAAATACTAAGAGAGCCTTTAGGGATATGGCTCATGAGCCAGATGATGTGCCAGAAGATATCATAAGGGACTTCATGAACAGGATGAGACTGCCCAACGCAAAATACGCTTTTATGTCCACGCTGCTCGCAATGAGAGATTCTCAAGGTCTTTCTGGAAGGCTATCCAAGATTAATGTGCCAACTTTACTAATGTGGGGTGAAAATGATAGAATGATTCCCCTGTCCTATTCTAAAGAGTATACAGAGATACCTAATAGTGAGCTTCTAATTATCGATAACTGCGGGCATACTCCATTCGTTGAAAAGCCACTAGAATTCAATAAAATTGTATTAAAGTTCCTAAAAGTATAGGACACAATGACATATTGTATCCATATACTTAGCTAAACCCGGTCTCGATCAATTATCGTTGTCATTGTCTTCATCATCATCTTCATTGTCTTCATTATCGCCTTCATTGTCTCCATCTTCATCGTCGTCGTCATTGTTATCATTGTCATTATCTTCGTCATCTTCGTCTGACTGCTGTTCTTCCTCGCGACCGTTCTCTGAGTCCTGCACGGCAGGTGTTGACTGCCTATCTGGGGGAGCAGTAGATAAACACTCTTCATCCGCTGCATCTGTTTTGCCATCGAGATCATTGTCCAATGTATCGTCGCATATTTCTAGAATAGCAGAAGCAAGCTGTTCTTGCTGTGGTGGTATTAATGGAG
>DASTCR010000199.1:0-3192 GCA_035710925.1 Nitrososphaeraceae archaeon
ACGATCGGGAAAAAAAGGATTCTGATGATTGATGATGAGCTAGATGTCAATTTTACAATAAAGGCAACTCTAGAGGAAACCGGATTATTTCAAGTTGATACGTTTAATGATACGAAATCAGTACCATCTATATTCAGACCAGGCCTCTATGATCTGGCGCTTTTAGACATCAGAATGTCCGAAAAGAATGGCTTTTAGTTATGTAGAAAACTAAGAGAAATAGATAACAGGCTAAAAATATGTTTTTGACTGCTACTGAAGTACTCTACTACCGAGAAACAGACTTAGATGTTATCAACGATCTAGGAACAGATTGTTTCGTTTCCAAACCTGTGAATACTAGTGAGTTGGTACTTAGACTAAAAACAATACTATCACGAAATTCATGAATCAGCCTCTTCATCCATTTCTTCCTCTTCGTTATCTAACCCAAAAGACAATCCATCGTCTTCAGCTTCAAAGTCAAAATCTCCCTTCATAACCATTGGTAGGATTAGTTGGACTTAAAGGTCAATAGAAGATTATGAAGTTTGGTCTCCAGAAATGGGTGATTTCATATATATTTATCCAATTCAAAGGGTTGGTTTTAATTTTCAATTCTCTCTCCGGCTAGATTTGCCAAGAATATAGGCTCCTGATCAAGAATCCTAGACAAATGTGTCTAAAACCTGACAAATGTCATTGTAACTTCATGAATCAAGAAGGTTGTCTTAATATACTATATGTTTTAGATCCTTGCATTGATTCAAGGAAAGAAAGTTGCTAGTATACTATTAGTTGTTTTAGTCTCAATCATTCTTACAATAGCGTTTTTCAAACCACTTATTCAAACAGCATATGCACAAGCTTCTATTAGCGATAACGCTCTAAATGTCGAAGCAGCTGTAGAGGGGTTGTCTTCTCCTACTAGCATGGTATTTCTGGATGATAATAATATTTTAGTTTTGGAAAAGGAAGGAAGTGTTCGCCTTGTTTCAAACGGCATTTTGCAGGAACAGCCAATATTACAAGTACCAACTAATGCAGAAAATGAACGAGGATTACTAGGGGTTGCTTTTTCAAATAGCAGTAATGATAACCAGGGCACTATTAATACAAATGTATTTCTATATTATACCGAAGACGATCCTCTAAGAAATAGAATTTACAAATACCAGTGGAATGGAGAGACTCTTATCAACCCTTCTCTCATTCTGGATCTGCCAGCAGAACCAGGACCAAACCATGATGGTGGCAAAATAATTATTGGGCCAAATGGTTATCTGTATGCAGTCCTGGGGGATCTAAACCATGATGGTCAGCTTCAGAACTTTCCAGACGGTCCGCCTCCAGATGATACTGGCAGTATATTTAGGATAAATCCAGCTGATGGGTCAGCTCCTACCGATAATCCCTTTATTGGAAGTGGGACCGACGCTTTGAACAAGAACTACGCGTATGGTGTAAGAAATAGTTTTGGGATGGACTTTGATCCTCTCACTGGCAATCTATGGGATACAGAAAACGGTCCTGCTAGTTATGATGAAATAAATTTGGTACGACCAGGTTTTAACAGTGGTTGGCAGACAGTTATGGGTCCTATTTCGATAAGCGGAGATACTGAAGATGACCTAGTTAATTTTCCTGGCTCACATTATGCAGATCCACTTTTCAGCTGGACAGAACCTGTTGCGCCAACTGATATAGAATTTTTCAATTCTTCAAATCTAGGGGAAAGATATACAAATAATATTTTTGTAGGCGACATAGTAAGGGGGAATCTGTACTTCTTTGAAGTAAATGAAACTAGAGATGGGATAACTCTCGATACAACTCAACAACAAGCAGGTTTGTCTGATCTTGTAGTGGATAGTGAAAACGAATTGTCTGCGATTACCTTTGGAAGTGGATTTGGAGGTATAACTGACATTGAGACAGGGCCAGATGGAAATCTGTATGTACTATCATTTGATGATGGCATAATCTATGAAATTTCATCTAGTACCACGACTCAATAAAGACCAAAAGATTGTTGCATTAAAAGCAACATTGAAGACATCATTCCCATTGTTATTCCAAAAATAACCGCTAGGACCAGTTTGGATTTCATTGGCCACACTAGGACTGCGGCAAATATTTGAACTTAGCGACACTTCCCTATTTTTATTAATGACAGATAGAAATCAATAAAAGGGCTCGGCAATAAAAACAGGACAATTGGTATTTAATCCAAAACTTGTTCTTATTTGTCTCTTCGTGCTATTATCTATGAATGTATTAATAGGTTTAGGCAATCACAATGAAGACTTTTTCCTCCAGTGGTTTACTCAGACAGATGGAACTGAAAGTCCAGCTATACGTGACAGTTTCTCAGCTATAGGAACAATAAGCTCCTTGGTTATTACTGTTTCAGAATCTGAGTTTAATATAACTAATGCCTTTAAGGTAATCCTAACAGGAGAATGGAACTTAAGTGTTCGAAACGGAACTATGACAAACTTTGAAGTAGACTTTTTGGCTTCACCTGTGGACGGCCGTTCTCCACATATCCATCAAATAACAAATTTCAGACCATATGATAATGAAGACCCTATCAGATTGACGGAAGATAAGAGCGTAAGAGTAGATGGGATTTCAGACGTCAAGATAAATGGTATGGTTGTATGGGAGGATGCGGAGATTTCAATTTCCATCTCTAAAGGCAACATTTTTAGTTTGGATCCCAACGATGCGGATACAGAAAATCATTTCGGAGACCAATCTGTGTATGGAATCGTTACTCGTTTGATTTAAGAACCCCTGCTATAAATATGGCATAAATTGTGTGTAGACTTGGATATGTAAGATCTACTAATTGGCTCTAACTGGATATCAAATGATCTTAACAACATTGCTCATAGCTTTAAGTTCAGTTTAATTTCAGTACAAGCTCAGTACATAGAAATCAAGATATGTTTAGAGATTAGCTTAGACAAAACAATAATAGGGCATTTTTATTAAGAGAAGTTATGTTTTCTCCGATTTTTACTTTGTTGTTATTATCACCTTGTCTATTTATACCTCTTAGTTTAAGCTATGTATACGCACAGACTGAAGTAGGTTCAGCATCTTCAAACAATCACAATACCAATTCATTATACAAAAATGCACAGTATAATTTTGATGTGCAGTATCCTTCAAACTGGCAAAAAATAGAATTTACTCAAGGTATTG
>DASTCR010000200.1:0-2250 GCA_035710925.1 Nitrososphaeraceae archaeon
ATTCACAATAATTGAATAGCCTTCCTCCAGCTATCATTCTTCGCAGATTTAATCTTATGACCAAATCCTTTCTTGCATCATATAGCATACTCCCAATACCTTCATGTCTGTATTTTGGATGTGTTGATATGTCAGCACCATACAGGCTATCTCCCCTGGGATCATGATTTGTAAACTTACCATCTGCAGTAATATCTATCCACGTGTGTTCTGCATAATCCGGATTAAGTGAAACTATAAGCGTACTGGCAGAGCCAACTATAGTGCCATCTGGTTCTACCGCGACGAATTGTCCTTCTGGGAATTCATGAAGGTGGCTTTGCAACTCATCTGGGTGCCACACATTTCCGTAACGGGCAAGATATGGAAACGACTCCCTTTGTAAATTGACTATTTTAGGAATATCTTCCTCTCTTGTATTTCTTATCTTAACCCCGGTTTGATGGGGATGTAATGAATCCGACTTCGCCATACAACACTATATGATTTCTTGGAAAATTGTTGCATATAAAATAATGCTTTCTCTGTTGCTATGTGTAATAATGGCTCCGAGTAACAAACAGCGGGTATTTAGGGCGCCATGATGATTTTTACCCGGAATTTAAATATCCCCATCTGATATAAAGAACTAGTTGCCAAACCATAATCGCTCTGTAACTAACAGTATCCAAATAATAGATAAACCTAGGACTTTTGATGCCATATTAGAATCCATATCAAACGCAAAAGAAACATTTGATTGTTGTACGGACTCTAAAGGACTGGCTTTTTTGATGCGGGATGAACAATTATGGAAGGCGGTGAAGGGATTAAGAAACAGGAATATAAATTCAAGATTCATAACCGAAATTACTCCAGAAAATATGCATTATTCCAATCTACTTCTGAAAGTGGGCGAAGTCATTCATAACGATGGACTTAAGGGTAATTTCATGATTGTAGATGCAAAAAGCTATTCCTATTATCTAATAGACAATGACGGCCCAGGAAAAACTCAAAATATAATACAGTCATTTCATACACAAGTTAAGCTATTTGTTGAGACACAACAACATCTTTTTGACGTCCTACGAAGCAGGTCTATAACCGCCAAAGAAAAAATCAGAGAAATTGGAAGAGGAGTAAAGGGAGACTTTATTGATTTCATTCATACTGCCCATGAAGTCAAGAATGTCACTACAGAACTTATTGAATCAGCAACCTTTGAGATACTGCTTTTATTTTCGACAACCAACTCGTTTTATCGAGCAGAATATAGTGGAATCCTAAATTCGCTGTGGCAAGCATCAGAGCGAGGCGTCATGGTCAAACTACTAATACAAGGAGCCGACGATGACAACAGACTGAAAGACATAATCCAAAATACGGTCAAGCAGAAAAACTCATTAATAAATGTCCAGTGCATCGCAAGGCAGCTAGAAACTAAGATTACAACCCTTGTGGTAGATCAAGCGGTTGCACTAGCTATAGAAGTTAATGATGATACAAAGAAAACTTTTGAGGAGTCAACAGGAATTGCTATTTATTCTAATAATGAATCAAAGGTTTCGTCATCTCTTACAATATTTGAAACACTGTGGATACAATCCGAATTTGATAAGCAAAATAAGATTAAACAAGCATATTTTCAAATGTTTAAGGGATTCCAGCTCAAAGATGAATCGTATATGCGACGTTGGTCATTCGAACAGCAACAGCAACAACAAACAAAGAAACAGGAAGAGTAGCAGAAAAAATATGATATTCTAGACTTGAAATGGGACTAGAATGGAACGGCTTTGAAGTGTGGGTATAACCGAGGGTCATTTTAATACTATTCTCTTCTATTTTCGAAGACATTAGTGATGAGATGGCATAGCACCTTCCATTTTCTTACTTGACATCGTCGACCTCTCAATGGATATCCACTAACAAATATCTAAAGTCCGCTTTCTTTTTAATCGATATTTTGCATTCTCAGTCAAATAACTAGGAAAAGATCTGAATACCACATATGCAACTGACATCCGTTACTAATCTCATTTGAATATTAAATAACATTAAGTATCACACCCTATCTAACGATAGAAAGACTTGGTTGAGCGTTTCACTGAAGACGATAGGGCTACCAAAGTACTTTACGGGGTAGAAACTGTTGTTAATACGATTATTGAGTTTCTAAACCGAACGAACGACGCAGTTTATGCCTGTGTGGATCAAACAAGACCCATTTTGACCCTTGAAACCTTAGGTCTAAAGAATGCTTTTTTA
>DASTCR010000201.1:0-19633 GCA_035710925.1 Nitrososphaeraceae archaeon
TCTTGAACTATTTACCATTGCCTCTAACCCGCCGGACAAAGCGAAATTCCCAGAGGGAAAAAAGGAATCCGCGATCTGCAATAGATGAAATTCATAATCACGCTTCATGTCTACTGGCTGTCTGGTTGGGTAGAAAAACTATGCGTTCAACACTCAAATTCAGAAATTCTAAGAACTTGGAAAATAGCTTTTCGAACACCTGGAACTCCGCGTTAGACTGTAAAGGGAAAGTAATGACTTTCCCTTTACTTTGTGTCGCAATGGGCCTATGCATGTTCCCAATTATGTGACCGACAGCAGCAGCTGTTAACACTAACCTTGAATCTGGACAAGTCCTCTTTATTCTGATAGTCATTACGGTCTCAGGTTCCTGCTGGATAATAACGAATCTTTGAGGATCTGACACTATCACATCGCCATGATGCATCTGCGTTCCTGAATTAAGTACTATGGCCAAATCACTGCCTTTATTTGTTCTACGTCTTATCCGAGATCTATCACTTTCAAACCTGGTAATTGTTAGTGTTTCGGATTTGCCCTGTGACATCATTGAAAGGTAGCGACTCTTCAACTTCCTATTTCTATGAATGTTTCCTATAGTTTGAGAAACAATAAGCGGATGTGTATTGGCAGGCATTTAATATATTGTGTCCTTTTCAAAAATATAATTCGATCCGCCTTGTATTGACCATTTCATTTTTGGTCACGAACAGTTAAGCCAATATCCAGTAAGGTAGCCCGAATATCTGGCGGAGAAAGTACTATCGTTCAGAGAATATCGGGGATGATTATTTATATCCAAGTGGCTCTTTTTGATTATTACAATTATAATAGAGCAATATTAATTAAGTTTCATGATGCTCTCCCCAAGGGAAATTGATAAGCTGTATATATCTATGGTGGCGCTAGTAGCTCAAAGGCGTAAAAACAGAGGTTTAAAGCTGAACTATACAGAATCTATTGCACTTATCGCGGACCATATAATAGAAGGAGCAAGAGACGGCAAGTCCGTTTCGGAGCTAATGGGAAGCGGTCGCGGTGTCCTTTCAAGAGATGATGTACTACCGGGAGTTCCTGAGATGATCAAGAGCGTACAAGTAGAGGCTACGTTTGATGATGGGACCAAACTAGTAACAGTGCATGATCCTATCGTGTCACGAGGATAAGCACTTTGATTCCGGGAGAATACTTTCTTCTAGATAAGCCTATCATAGCAAACGTAAAACGGAGGGTGGTTGCAATGAATGTAAGTAACACTGGAGATAGACCTATTCAGGTCGGATCTCACGCGCATTTCTTCGAGGTCAATAAGGCACTGGCCTTTGATCGTGAGAAAGCATATGGATTTCACCTAAACATTCCTGCTGGGACTTCAGTACGGTTCGAACCAGGGGACACAAAAAAAGTGCAGTTAACTGAGTTTGGAGGTAAGAAACGGGTCTTTGGTCTCAGTGGATTGGTGGGAGGCGGCTTGTCGCAAAAAAAGAACACGGCTTTGACGAGGTTAAGAAAAAAAGGATTTAAGGAGTTAAAATAAATGGTTCTAAATATCCCCAGAAAACGCTATGTAGACCTTTTCGGACCGACAAAGGGAGACAAGGTCAGACTTGCCGACACGGACCTAATTATAGAAATTGAGAGCGACTTGCTAAACTACGGAGACGAACTAGTCTTTGGTGGCGGAAAAAGCATACGAGATGGCATGGGGCAAGCAAGTGGCATTAACAGCAGATACTCTCTAGACGTCGTAATTACAAACGCAATCGTCTTGGATCCTATTGTTGGCATAGTAAAGGCAGACATAGGTATAAAAAATGGGTATATTTTAGGGATCGGAAAAGCAGGCAATCCAGACATTATGGACAATGTAAAGATGGTTGTCTCCTCTAATACTGAAGTGATCGCCGGCGAGCACACAATTTGCACACCTGGAATTATTGACACTCACATACATTTTATCTCCCCTCAGCAAGCCATAGAAGCAATATGTAGCGGCACGACGACAATGATAGGGGGCGGGACCGGACCTGCAGATGGAACAAATGCAACTACTTGCACACCGGGCCCCTGGAATATAGAAAAGATGATCCAGGCAGTAGAGGAACTTCCTCTTAATTTCGGCTTTCTCGGAAAGGGAAATGACTCTAGGCAAGGTCCACTTTTAGAGCAAATTGCTGCTGGTGCATGCGGCCTCAAGTTGCATGAAGATTGGGGGAGCACACCGGCAACCATTGAGGCTGCGTTATCGGTTGCAGATAAAACTGATACCCAGGTTGCGATTCACACTGACACGCTAAACGAGTGCGGGTTTGTAGATGATACAATAGAAGCTATTTCGGGTAGAGCAATTCATACTTATCATACCGAAGGGGCTGGGGGTGGCCATGCACCTGATATAATTAAAATAGCAGGTGAAAAAAACATCTTGCCATCATCCACAAATCCAACAAGACCCTTTACAGTAAATACGTTGGATGAACACCTAGACATGATGATGGTATGTCATCATCTTAACCCATCGGTTCCAGAAGATGTAGCTTTCGCTGAATCAAGAATAAGAGGAGAGACAATCTCGGCCGAAGATGTCTTGCACGACATTGGCGCTTTGAGTATGTATTCTTCCGATAGTCAGGCGATGGGCAGGGTCGGAGAAGTTTCAACAAGAGCATGGCAGACGGCGGATAAAATGAAAAAAATTGGAGGTCAGTCGCGCGAAGAAAAAGGAGACAATGATAATCTGAGAGTTAGGCGCTATCTTGCGAAACTGACAATCAATCCTGCAATAACTCATGGTATATCAGACTACGTGGGTTCTTTAGAAAAAGGAAAAATGGCCGATATAGTAATCTGGAACCCTGCATTTTTTGGCATCAAACCCAAAATTATAATCAAAGGAGGGTTAATAGCCTATTCCCTTATGGGCGACGCAAATGCCTCCATTCCTACTACTGAACCAGTATACTATAGGCCCATGTTTGGCGCGTTGGGAAAGGCGAAACAATCCATCTCCGCACTATTCACTTCGAAATTAGCGCTTAAAAGCGGGCTCAAAGGTAGAGTCAAAGTAAACAAGAAATTACTTCCGGTAAAGAACTGTCGTGGAATTGGAAAACAGAACATGGTTCTTAATAGTGCTCTTCCTAGAATTGATGTTGACCCTGAATCATTCACAGTTAGGATAAACGGGAAAGTTGCTGAAACCAAACCTTCCAAAACTTTGCCGCTGTCAAGGCTATACAATCTATTCTAGGTTCACATGAATAGAGACCGACACTTTTATAGATAGGAGTGGGTAAAGTCAGGATTATGAAACCCGTCAAAACAAGAAGCGACGCTGAGGAGGCTGCACGAAGGGCAATCGAAATCCTATACGGTCCCGAATATAAGGATCTGAAAATTAGAGAGATGCTTCCATATATATCTGACCAACTGGTTGTGAAAGGCGGACTTCCAACCGAGGACAGAAGGGATTCATGGGATATCCAAGTAACGTTTCTCCTTCAAGGAACACAATATACTGTCGATCTTCTTGTTATGGAAAAAGACGGTCAAATCGTTAATGCTCGCCTCATAGATAAGATGACCCCAATTCGGGCATAGAAAGAATTCCAGCTATTTTACTGATACCATCATATCGTGCTTTTTTAGTGTGTCATTGATTTGTTAGTCTCAAAGCAAGCAATAATTAAACATCGTAAGCTAATCTAACAATTTGCATTTTTTTTAATTCAGGGGAAGAGTGTGCATGTTGATTAAAAAAAGAATGAATATGGCGACCCTCGGCTTTTTATATTAGCCCTCGATAACATATTTAGTTGAAAGGGTTGAAGAAAAGGTCATCAAATAAAAAGTATAAACCGAAGGATATTCTTTCCCAAAGCAAAAGCGAGAAGCGTATTGCGTGGTTATCTTGTCCGATACACGCAATAGAATACGATACCTCGAAAGGTTGTCCAGCCTGTGCAAGAAAGTAAATTCTAATTTTTTAGGTAGATAAGCTTATAGCACTAGCATTTGAACTAGGTGAACGCTAGCATTAGAATATTTCAGCCGTAGACTTGTAGGCGAAGTAGTCGAGGATCACAATAGCGTCCTTCTGGGATAAGAAATGAAGGGAGCTGATTGCCGGTTGTAATCTTTCTGAGCGAGATCTTGATTCACGCTTCTGAGAAATTTGTGACTTTCATTTAAGAGGTTTCCCCCGTTCTCACTAACTTTATTCGCGCCTGTTCCGGATCAATGGGTTGATTCTCTTTGTTTGTATTTATAGATGCTATCTTGTCTACCACATCCATTCCCTCTATCACTTTACCAAACACGGTATACTGTTTGTCCAAGAACTGAGAATCATTCAGAACAATAAAGAATTGTGAACCTGCGCTGTTTGGATCGGCTGCCCTTGCCATTGAAACGATGCCCCGTTTATGTGCAATATCACTGAATTCAGCATCCAATGTGTGACCCGGCTTTCCTGTTCCCCATGTCTCCCGCGATGTACCATTAGACTTTGTGTTGTTGTCTCCACCCTGAATAACAAACCCGTTTTCTATTCTATGGAACAATGTATCGTCATAGAATCCAGTTTTTGCAAGTGAAACGAAGTTTCTAACATGTTTTGGCGCAGCGTCAGGAAAGAACTCTATTTTTATGGGACCTTGAGAAGTATCAATGGTAGCAACTTGCCCAGGTTTAGTAGCGTTTTCAGCAAAATTCATTTCAGCTGCTGAAGTTTCGGGATTCGTTGTTATATTTTTTGCTGACACTGAGGAATTGGCAGACGATGTATTTGGACGATTCGTCTCTTGCAAGGCGTCCATTTTTGTGTCTGCAGGAAGCGCCGGGTTATAATTGTGGTTAACTTTGTAAAGAAGGACGCCAAAGACCAGCCCATTATTGTTGCTCCTAAAACTAGGCGATGAATATGCCAAACTTAATGGTTGGTTGGCAGTCTCGTTAGCGGGAAACTTGACATCCTCTGCATACAGACCTAATGTGCCTGGTGAATAGTCTTCCTGGATGTTGGTTAACATTCCATTCTGAAATGAAGCATAAGTTACGGGGGTGAAAGGAATAAGTTTGCCAAGCAAAGTTGCATTCCAGAACCTAGGTGTGGGAGTAACGCCGTCTTGCTCCAGGTAGTTGCGCTCATCAAAGCCGCCTATTCTCATGAACCATTGTTTCTTACTCTCATCGCCACCGTTCCCGAGTGTGTAAAAGGATGTGGTGTTCATTCCAGGAAAACGTTGGGCGACAAGGTAAATCAAGATGTAATCTGCTTTCAAATCTTTTGCTATCTTTATTCCAGAGTCTGGCTCTTCTATGAACATCTTGGCCAGAGTTGCAATTCGAGTCTGGTTAATTGTGGCGTTGTCTGCTAGACTTGTTCGATTTCCAAGTGTTGTAATCCAATATCCGTAATCCCACCATGAGGCTATCACTGAGTCTTGAGGTGTATTTTCTTCAATCCACCGGAGAGCATCTAGCCAGTCTGTTGTCGTCAATCGATAACCAGTCCCACCATTCGCAATCGAAGGCGGTATGTCCGCCAAGCTAAGCCAGTTTGAATTTGGTGGATATATCATTGGAACAGCAAGTATGAAAGTAATAAAGACAATATATCCAGCCTTTACTAGGAAATTTTTACTACTCTTTACGTTCATTGTTTCCAATTTCTTTCTTGCTTTAGATCCCTTGGGAGACAAAGAGGACCTTTCCGTGACGCTAGCTTCCCTGTATTCTAGAACACTTCTTGTCGTATAGTAGAGTCCCAAGCCTGCAAGGATTATGACGCCTATAGAGGCATAGACAAGTAACCTTGCAAATGTTGCGCTTACATAAAGTCCAGTAAGACCGATAATGAGTGCGAATATGGACATCTTATCTCGAGTCCTGAAAGCCATCCACGCTCCAAACCCTGCAAACATCAAAAGTATCGAATATTGAGTGAAGTAATCAACCAGAGTCGGAGTGAAGTGCTCGGCTACTGATTCAGTCAGTGGATTAACTGCTGAGAGAAAGGGATTAATCGCATTAAGATATCTGAAGGAGGAAGAGTAGTAACTACCTGAAATTAGAACTGCGGCTGAGGCTACAGCAAAGGCAGCCAAAAGAATTAGCAAATTGCGCAGGCGTTTTCCGGGCGAGGAGACTCTACTTATGGAGGTTGCAATTACCAGAAATATCGTGCCCCCTATCAACGCAATGCCAGGCAGTCCTAATACAAATGATAAACCAGGTCTTGGGAAGGCGCCCGCACTAATCAGCGCAGCAATTGTAAGTGCTATAGCAACGTACATTGGGATTTTGGTATCCCGCTGGAAAAAGGGAAGTGCTATGAAAAACAACGATAGAGGGATACTGAAATACTGGATTCCACCCCACGAAGCATTTGCAAGACCTAGAAGAAGACCCGCTCCTACAGCCTTGACTATAGTAAGTCTAAGTCGATTTCCCTTTATAGCCGAAAGGAACAGATAAACAGCCAGCAAACCGAGAAATAATCCAAGAGGCTCTGATTTGAACCAGCCCAGGTTTCCCCTTGATATGATAGCTGGAGTAAATGCAAACAAGAGAGCAGAAAATAGGCCTGCCGAATTGCCACCAATCGTTCGTACCAACGCAAACATGACTATTGTTGTTAGGGATCCCAGAACAGCAGGAAGAAGGATGGTGAAATCTAAGAGCGTTGTTGAGCCTCCAAATATTTGATACAGGTACGCCGCTACTATATGAAGACCAGACTGAGAGGTAGCGGGGATATTTCTTCCCTCCGGGTACCACGACATGGTATCATGCCAACTTAAATAAGCCCCGAGACCGTGGTCTACAATGTATTTTGTGGCACGGTAATCAAAATAAGGATCGAATTCATTAAGGTAGAATCCATATTTGATAGGGTAAGCACGCATAATAAACGCTGTCGTAAAACAGATAGCAAGTACTGCAATAATTAACAAATGTCTGGTTTCAAACGCAAATTCTCCCCTGCGTAATAAAACCCTGCCCCCGCTTAGCATATTTGTCAAATCTGAACCACTGCTTTTTTAAGGTACTGCAGGCAACGAAAATTCCCCACATGCTAGGAATCGCAAATGGAGTATTCGTAGACTCCTGACATCAGATTCGAAAGGGGAGAATGTTTTTGGTTTGTTATAGATACAGCGAATTTTCCTATACATTCATAGATATCCCTGCCGCCATTTCACCTGATTAAGATTCTGACTGTAGATATTTCCCAATAGCGTCTTATAAAAAACAAGGTTCAAATCAAACGTTCATCACTCTTTGTTTAATATCCTAACTTCGCAGGTCCTTACAGCAGTTTTGAATTTATTTGCGTCCTCTTCTGAGCCAACAATTGAACCGTAATGCATAGGTATCGCAAATTTCCTCGGTTTAATAAATTCGTCATTAGCCCTGGCCGCTTCGTCAGCAGTCATAACATATGTTCCAGACACGGGCAACAGTGCTATATCTGGGTTCAGTCCGCTCATTTCCGGAATAATATCAGTGTCCCCAGAATGATATATTCGGTGGCCGTCAACTGTGATGACAAAACCAATCTTGTTGTCCTCTTTGGGGTGAAACTTCTTGTTGGTATTATAGGCCCGAATGGCTTCAACCACGAGACCTCTTGGAGAAGCCCTTTCTCCCGGGTTCAACGTCGTAATCCTGCCCGCTGGCAGATCCTGAAGCTTCCCCAAGCATTCCTTAGCCGCAACAATCTCCGTGTTGGAATTCACAATTTCGGTAAGGTCTTCGATACTTAAATGGTCAAAATGGTCGTGTGATACGAGGACAATGTCAGCGTCTTTAGTTTTGTGCCTTTTACTTAACTGAAATGGGTCGATGTAAATTATCCGCTTATTTTTCAGATCCGTTATCCGAAAGCCATCATGCCCAGTCCATTGAAACTCCAAGCCTTCATATCCAAACATGCGCTACATCAGGAGTTTAATGATATTAAAATATTATTTCCTTGGATAGGCAATTATTAGTCTGTTATTACTTAGGGAAATAACTGGTATATTGGTATCAAGCAGTTTGTTTCTCAGGTTTCTGTCAAGTGTTGCAACCACACATTTTGAAACCATCGCATATTCCAGTATTGCTTCATCTACGTGCCCGGCCTTAGACAGGTCGATGAGTCGAAACTTTGATGTCGAAATTTCTCTAGCCATCCTAGCAATATGAGATCTTTTTGGCCCTGTTCTTTTCTCAAGCCTTTCAAGCTCATCAACAACAATACTTGGAACCAAAAAAACAAACCCTCCGACCTCTGCTTCTACCTTTTCGAGTCGCTTGACCGGAGCCGAAACCAGTGCCATAAGAAAGCTTGTATCGCATAGCACATCCATCCTACCGTGCACACGCTACCTTGGTTAAATTTGGATGCAGACCTCTAGGCGAATGGTTCCTCGCAAGGGAAGTAAGTGGAGTGCAATTCTTATAGCAGCATGCATCAAGAACCGCACAATAGAGAAAGGAATAAGGCAGATATTGTTGCGTTGTCCTAGATTTATACTAGGATGATATCCCTGCACCGATCAGTCTCCATCTGTCTGCGATTCTTCTGCTTACAGCTACCCTACTTTGCGGAAGTAGACATAAGGGCTTTTTCAATTTGGCCTCTATTTTGTTATCTTTTGAGTTTGTAACAGTTCCCAGCGTGGCTGCCGTTCCCACGTTAAGTCTCAAGAATTCCTTTGTCTTGATGGGTTCAACCTTTACCATTTCTTGTGTGCCAACTGCAGTATCAAAAAGTTTAACATCGATATTAATGTCTTCAACGTCATCTGGTAGGGTCTCAGGCTTGCCCACTACAGAACCAATCAGTGAGTCACTTTTGACGTACGTGGGATCCAATTTTGTGCCTATAGCAACCAGTCCTCCTGGCCTCACTTTTTGTACGAGTCCTGCGCCCGTCCCTAGAGTTGAAACAACTGAACGGATAGATTCGTATTTATTTTTTTTCTCATCCATAAACCCTGGTCTAATTTCAATTTCATCACCTAACGTCAATTCGCCTTGTATAAGAGCTCCGCCAATAACGCCGCCGTTGACCTTATCCAATGGCAAACCGGGTTTGTTTATATCAAAAGATCTTAAAACATGCATTATTGCGGCCTTGCTAGTAGACCTGGGAGGAGTTTTAATTGACGTTTCAATCGCCTCAATTAGGGCGTCAATGTTCAACTTGTGTTGTGCTGAAATAGGAATGATGGGAGCATTTGAAGCCACACTTCCTTTTACAAATTCATTTATTTGACTATAATTTTCTATTGCCTTCTCAGACTCGGCAAGATCGACTTTGTTTTGGACGATTACAATCTGTGTGATTCCAAGAACCTGCAAAGCAAGTAAGTGCTCTCTCGTCTGTGGCTGTGGTACTTTTTCATTAGCCGCCACTACTAATATTGCTCCATCCATCAAGGCACCTCCTGAAAGCATATTTGCCATTAAACTTTCATGTCCAGGCGAGTCTACGAAACTCACTACTCTCTGGAGCTCACTTTCTCCACCGCAGTTAGAACAAGAGGGAGTCGTTGAATAACCAAGTGGACTTTGACACTGAGGACATTTGTAAAACGCCGCGTCCGCATAGCCTACTTTGATAGTGATACCCCGCCTGAGCTCTTCACTGTGACCGCTTGTCCATACGCCTGTAATGGCCTCCACTAGGGTCGTTTTTCCATGATCCACATGACCCGCTGTGCCGATATTTACATTTGGCTGGTAGCCATATTCCTTCACATACCAATCAGGTAAGGTTTCTTTCCAGTGCAATAGGGAATGATAATTTTCTTGGGAGATATTAACCTAATTAATTAGCGACTTCTCAAAAGATTGTCACAGCAGAGTCTTTGTTTGTTTCTTCGTTCCTGCCGGCTACTATTTATTCCACCTGGTTAAACATTAGTAGAAGGCTTTTCCTCTTCCTTTCCTGGTTGGACAGGAAGCTTTCCTTCCACTAACAAACAGTTCAGCTGATAAATTTCATCTGTGATCAAATTCCCCCTCACTAATTTCCTTATTCGTGCTCCCTCTAATGGATTTTTCATCCCCACTCCTCTAGAAAGTAACACGTATTTTTTCACGCCGCCGTGGACATCCGCGCGCATAGGTGTCCCAGACTTATCACTGCCGCCTGTTATTTTCATTTTGCCTGCGCCAACACCGATCACAGAGGAATCCAAAATATCTCCCAGTTTTGAGCCTAGCAAGGGTTGGGCTGAAATATCCTTGATTTCCTTGGAAGTGCTCTTACCGGTGCGATCAGATACAACCAATTTGAAATGTGCCACGCCTTAGATTACCTGTTTACAAAATTTTCGCCTCTTAATTAAATCTTGCGACGTTTTAGATAAATACCTCTTTGCAAATGTACTATCCGTGGACGCCAGATCAGCTTCAGCAGGTTCATACGACAATGTGGTTGTGTGTCCGAGGTGTGGTTGTAACATGACATATATTCAAAGTTGCCATCTAAGATGTCCTAATTGTGGAGCACAACTTACATGTTCGGATAAAGGTTACTACTGGTAGGAATCTGCAACTCGGTCTTATGGTCCGGATATATCCAAATTCTATGCTAACGTTGTTACCTGGTACCCCAGAATGTATTCGTCAGACCGTTCATCAAGAAATCTTGGAATCCTGAGTGCTATTCAATTCTTATCCCAATCCAAATGTAAATTATCAGCCATTTGCAGAGCCTTCGACTTCATAATTTCTATGTAGTTATCGTAAGTTGTTGTGAAACCGCATGATCTACACTTTACTTCGGTCATTTCCTCGTTTACCAGGGCTTTGTTCTCGCAGGTAGGACATTTTGCCTCTATATCTGTCATTTGTTATGGCAGGTAGTGTACTGCTTAATGCTATTTAATAGTGGTGTCATCCAGGTCTATTGTTTTTCGACGAGCATAGCAAGTGGGTCAAAGAATTCTCAGCCTTGCAATTGGGATTAATGGTGGTAATGTGTTGGAGCAGACATCAGTAAGATAGTTCGGTTAATGCTATAAATTTGGTTGAGCAAAATTCCCTATTGTATGAAGTTGCGGAATTACACTGTGAATCCTGCTCTCGTTGTTATAGATGTTCAAAACGGCTTTGTGAGTAAGGGTGGCTCGTACGATCTCCTGGGTATGGATACGAGCAATTATCGTCAAGTAATTCCAAGAATAAGGGAGCTTATAGAATTGTGTAGAGAGAACTCAATTCCCGTATTTTACACTCAAGCAGTAAGAGAATCTTCGGGCATAGATCTGCTGACAAGGACACATAAGATTTTGCCAAAATCCAGAGAAGAAAGAATTATGAAAAAACCTATATGTGTGAGAGGGACCTGGGACGCAGATATAGTTGCAGATGTTGCTCCCCGGCCTGGGGATCATGTTGTCATAAAAAGAAGGGATTCGGCATTTCACGACACAGAGATAAAAGTATGGCTGTCTAGCCTAGGGATAGATACATTGATATTTTCGGGAATAGACACTTCGATTTGTGTGGAAACGTCGCTTCGCGATGCATTCAATCTTGGATACGACGTCGTCCTAATAGCCGATGCAACCATATCAAGTAATAGGAAACACTACGAATCCACTATTGATAATATAAAGGACTACTATGGTCTTGTAATGAACTTGAGCGAATTCAGCGGCTACATACCCCAATCTCAGATGAATCCGATAAAGAAGAATCATGCATCTCAGCTACGACCAAGACATCAGGTCCAAAGTAAGGTTTCCGTATAACTTCGAGCAAGGTAGTCAGAGTATACCCACCTCTCTTAGTTTCGAGGGAATATAGGTCTCGGCGAGATACTTAAACCCATGTTTAAAGAATGCATCCAGTTCGCACTTCTCCTTTCTCTGCAGGAATAAGGATAGCTCTTTTTGCCACTGTTTGTCGCTCAGCCAAGGCTTTTTCTTCATATCGTTAGCTCTGGACAAGTCTTCATCCGTGGCTGGCAACCGAGCAACCTCAGGGATATTATACTCATAGATATCAGAAAACATCATGCCCAGTACTTTTGCATCGGGGGTCACTAGTCTGTCGCTATCATAACTAAGGGATTCGCTGCCTATTTTATAACGCAATGCAATACCAAGACCCCATGGATCTGCGTCGGCAAATATTACTACTGGTTTTTTCCAAACCTCGTTTAGGGTCTTGACCATCATTCGAGTTGCCCTGTCTGGCTCTCCTGAGCCTGTCAGCAATATTGCATTATATTTCTGAATGAATCCAGATTTTCGAATATTGTTTAAAACAGTATCCTTCTCCACGACCATAATGAAGTTTGCCTTGACATCAACTATTTCCACATCTCGAATGTTGGTCGGAATTAGCTGAGACGTTGCCCTGCTGCCCAAACTGCAGTCAATAATATCGCCTCCCACCCGCAATGTTATGGGACCTGAAATCATACCCTTTGGTTTAGAGGTTACTGAGAATTCTTCCCGAGGTACCCCTGTTAATAATTCAACTGCTTTGATTGCATCATCAGAGTTTTCCTGGCTATTCCAAAACTTTTGCTTGAATTTGTCGTCCCCAACAGAACTTAAGGTAGCATAATACATACCTCTTATCGTGCTTTCCATTTCTTCATCGAGCAGCTTTCTTACGGCATTAGCCATGACCAGATATTGCGAGAAGGTCGGTATTTTTTTTATGCTATCAGGACTTATTTGGACTTTTTTGTTGCCTATGATCAACATTCTTTTCTGATCAGACCAGACGGTATTGTCGTATCCTACCTTAGGAACATCCAGTACGGGCATCCTCTCAACTAAAATGTTTTTGCTAATATCCTTCATAATTAATTTAATCTTTCTAATAACCTCGACATGACGCTCGTCTCTAGCGGGCAAACGTTAACCTCCCCTTAATTCAGTGGTTTTCCTTGTCTTACCAAATTTATCCAAAGTTACTTGTATGGGACTATCATTCTTATTCTTTCTCTTATTCTTAATTTTTCTCTTGTCTTCTATAATTTTGGCGGGTTTTGTACTCACAGAAGATTGTAGAGTACTACTTTCCTTTATACGAAAAGCCGACGGATTGGAACGTAAGTATTTGTCTTGATCTCTGGATATTGACCCAGAAATACTAGTCGACAATTGTGGAAATGCTTGCATACCTTTCCCGACCTCTTGCTGTATTCTATCTTCAGTAATTTTGTCCTCCTTGTAGCCCAGCTTAATTCCCGGCCCAACACCCTTAACATGCTTTTCGGCTAATGAATTAAATACGTCATATAGTCTTTTTGCGTCTATACTTATTGACTCAGAAATAGCCTCAATGATGAAAGGGATGTAATGACGGTAAAGCCGAAGCCGACTTTCTGCCTCTTTAATACGAAGCTCCTTTCGAATTTGAGCACTAACCTTTCTGTAGAGGTCTGCCAGGCAAGATTTCATGTATTTTTTTAATTCTCCCTCGGCTGCAATGCTTTCCTTGCCCGCAGTCTTATACGGAATCTTAGTAGAACAGATATGAAAAAAAATATGAATAGGTAGCATCTCGACTGCTCTATCAGACTTTGAATCTGAGCTAGCAAATTGCTCCTTTACCTCCTTTTTAGAGATTCCCATCTTGTTTATCTCGACTTCAGAAACAGCCTCCCTTGCCACGTCTGAACCTTCATCATAAAGCAAGGGGATCTTATTTGCAAACCTAAACAGCTTAAAGGAAGAAATGTCTCCTCCATATGCAATTCCGCATTCTACTATTGTGGGTCTATTGTTGATCACGCAGGTTCGCGAAGAATATGCAGTGAGTGTCGGCCTCAGGATCTTAACGGCTAGATGAGGTTGTTCCTGCGAATTTGCACCATGGACGTCCTTGTTTATCGTTATTGAGTACTCAGAAGTCATTCCTGCAGTTAATATTTTGTCGCCAATTGGACTTAGATGTTCAGTGTTTGGATTTTGGAATTTAGTATGTTTGCAAACATTGACTATCTTAATTAGTTCATGTTCTGTATATTGGGTTGCAGCCTTGAGTTCTACGTCTGCATTTGTAATGATCTCCTTGGCCTTTTCACTAGAAATTTTTTGGAAGGCCGTACACAGTAGACCGTGGATTGTTGTTTTTTGATTCATATAATTCATGATTGCTTTCTTGAGTGTTTTTAGGTCCATATCTGAAGGATGAGGCAGGACCTCCTTAGCCGGTTCAGGGATTGAATCTGTCCTTCTATCAAATATGACTTTGCCATCATCAGTTTCGAAGGTTAACACGGAATATGGATTTACGACGCTAGTTTGGCTGATGTATTCATAAATCCTGCTCTTAGTAATAGGGGAGAGCCTTGCACGCAACACAGCCTCTATTCTAAAGCCGGTAGAATGACTTATCTGATCTTCCGGGGGTTTCAAAACTTTTTTAGTCATGACTATTGGCCTGTTAGTATTAATATCAGTCCTAAGTTCGAAATAATATTCGGTTTTATCGTCTTGTGACTTACTCCAGACTTTTAAAGGGTGATCAGTGTCTTTTGTGGAAAATGCAGCTATCATCTTGAGGCCTACACCGAAAAGACCTCTCTGCTGTTTTTCGACGTATTTGCCCGAGGTCAAAAAGGAGCAAACAGCAACCGGAACCTTATCAGGAGGTATTCCTATACCATTGTCCTCGCATGAAATAAGCCAAAGATCATTTACTGAATCAATATTTTTCAGAGTTAAATTAATGTCCGGCAAGATATGGTTAGCCTCACAAGAATCAAGAGAGTTCTCGATTAGTTCTCTCACTGCCATGTACAAAATTCGCTCACCTGTAAATCCTGCAAGAGCGGAATTATCGACAAAGAACTCTGACTCCGCTTTCTTATCATACTTTATCTTGGCGATATTTCTGTTTAGAGGGCTCGCTCTAGCCGAATCAATGTTTTCCAGTTGGGTCGAGGCTACCTTAGCGCCCTGCTTTGATTTCAAAACAGTCCTAATTGACTCGTAGTCTCCATTTAACTTTTTACAGCATTGCAACAAGACTTAACGGTCAGTTTTTTTGAACACGAAAGTCAATCAAGCTTCAGTTAACAAGGATGTACTTATCAAGGCAATACTCATTCGTAGAAGGTTGCGGAAATAAGGTAAACCTAATAAGGGATACTGGTAAGCCCAAGTGCTGCTGCCAATGGATATAGAGAGGAGACTGGATCTTATTTGCAGAGAGCCCACTGAGGAGATTGTAGTACAGGATGAACTCATTGCTCTCCTGAAAGAATCCAAGGTCCCGAAGCACTACATGGGGATTGAAATTTCTGGGCTCCTGCATTTGGGAAGTCTAGTACTCACTGGATTTAAAATTAATGACTTTGTGGAGGCTCAAGTTGATAGCACTGTCTTCTTAGCCGACTGGCATACTTATATCAATGACAAGCTGGGAGGTAACTGGAACAAAATAAGCGAGCTTTCCAATTATTACGCCGATGCATTCAGGTTCTTCTGTCCGGGCGTTCGTATCGTGACGGGGAGCCAGCTGTACCACAACAATCCAGAGTACTGGAAGCGCTTACTCCAGTTTGCCAAGCAAATAACTCTTCCGCGGATTGTCCGATCCTTGACCATCATGGGCAGATCAGAGAAAGATGATCTTGACTTTTCTAAACTTCTTTATCCTCCCATGCAATGTGCGGATATTAAGGAAATGGATCTGGATATAGTTCACGCAGGTATGGACCAACGTAAAATTCACATGCTAGCACGTGAAACGTTTCCGAAAATGGGTTGGAAAGTGCCGGTGTCTGTACACCATCACTTACTCCCCGGGCTAGCGGAGCCTTCGGTTTCTAATCCGTCTGATAATACAGAACGAAGTACGAAGATAACGAGCAAAATGAGCAAAAGCAGCCCGGCCAATGCAATCTTAATCCATGACGGTGAAAGTGAGATTGCGGAAAAGCTAATGAAAGCATTTTGCCCTCCTGGAATAATAAAGGGAAATCCAGTACTTGATCTAGTTAGATACATTATATTTCATCAATATTCAGAATTCGTTGTTGAAAGGCCATCGAAGTGGGGCGGAAATATGACGTACTATAAGTATGGCGATCTTGAACATGACTTTGTCAATAAGCGATTACATCCAGCCGATCTAAAGAGTGCAACGACATACTATATCAATAAGATAATTGACCCGGTTCGCAAACATTTCGAGGGGAAGGAACCTAGCGTGATAAGTTAAGATGACTTATCTATCTCAGTGGATCAAGTACTAATATTGCGCTCAAATACTCCACAATTACTATCTCTAAATGACGCAGATTTCAGCTCTACGTATTTGAGATTAACTGTTTATTCTTGACCGATCAGAGTCATTGCACCAAGCCTAACAAACCGATTCATAGACGGGACGAGCTCGTTCTTTAGATTGCTTAAGTGTGCAGAATTATTCCTCTAGTAGGGCTAAGCAGTCACTGAAGAAGTCTCCTTTACAAGTCGATATTTGGATCGATATCCTCTAGGGTTTATCATCATTCCTTTAAAGTTAAATGTGGAAGAATTCCCAACTATAACTGTAGTAATCATCCCAAGCATGTCAGGAAAATCGAGCATTTTATCTAGTGTTGTTATAACAATGGACTGACTATCCCTGTAGGCTCCTTTGACGATCGCGACCGGGGTACTTGGTTTTCGAAACTTGAGGAAAATATCGCGGGTGTCCTTCAGTTGATGAACGCGTTTTTTGCTTGAAGGATTATAGATAACAGTGACATAATCACCAAGTGCCGCCGCTTCTACGCGCTTAGTGATTATGTCCCACGGTACTAGAAGGTCACTCATACTTACAACTGCAAAATCCGTCATCAATGGAGAACCTATCAGAGCTGCACAGGAATTAAGGGAAGACACACCAGGGATGCATTCTACATAAATACCAACCTGCTTGTTCCAATCCTTTTCTGCCAGAATCTCATATATGAGGCCTATCATCCCGTAGATCCCAGGATCACCCGAAGAGACCAGAGACACAACCTTACCACTTTGCGCAAGCTCTATTGCCTGATTTGCTCTATCTACTTCTTGGGTCATAGGATATCTATATACCTCTTTTCCGCTGATCAAGTCCTCAATTAATGACACGTAGGTATCGTAACCGATGATAACCTCACTTTCTTCAATAGCCTGCTTTGCTCTGAATGTCATGTGGTCATGGTGCCCCGGTCCTAGCCCAACCACATATAATTTGCCCTTCTCTTTTACCATCTAATTTTCAAAGCATCAGATGATGCAATTTATCTTTTTCCTTAACTTTCGTCTCGGATGAATTCCTACGCTATCACTCCTTTGTGATTAAAAGACAAAGGGGGATAATATGGAAGTAAAAATACTGCTACCTGCCTGTCTTGGTATGATCTCAGTATTATGCACTAGAGTGATCCGAGGAGTCAAATAAAAATATAATAAATAAGAGTATTTCGTCTATGCATGTTTGCAACTCATTTGGTCATGCATGATTTCTTTGAATTTCTTGATTATTCCGTCCAAGATCAAATTCCTTATGCAATGCTTGTATCGCAGTCTCACAGTCTTCGTCGCTGACCACAAAAGCAAGATTTAGCTGAGACGATCCTTGTGCGATCATAATTACGTTTATTTTCTCTCGTGCCACCGCCCCGAAGATCCTCGCGGCTACCCCCTGAATTCCTCGCATCCCGGAGCCTACGACTGCAATTACTGAGACATTGTTGTTAACCTCGACTTTCTTTATTACTCGACCCAAGAGGCTCATCTCAAGAATGCTTACGGCTTTTTCCACATCATTTTTTCTTAGTACCATCGAAATACTTGACTCCGAAGGGCTCTGAGAAATCATAATTATGTTTATGTCCTTCTTTGCCAAGGCTTCGAAAATCTTGGCAGCGGTTCCCGGTGCACCTGCCATTGCTGTGCCACCTACATCTATTAAGCCAGTCTGTCTAATTGCACTAATTGACTTTACGATTCTTTTCGATTCATTACTGGGATTCTGCAAAATCATGGTTCCAACCTTCGAAATGTCCTTTACGTTTCTGATCCTGATTGGTATCCCAGACTCTACAACGGGCTCAAGCGTACGAGGGTGCATATATTTCGCGCCGAATAAGGCCATCTCCATTGCTTCACTGAAGGATACCTCGCTGAGGACCTGAGCGTCTCTTACGATTCTTGGATCGGCCGTCATCAGTCCGTCAACGTCAGTCCAAAGCCACGCTTCGTCTGCATTTATGCTAGCCGCTATTATAGTGGCGGTATAGTCAGAACCCCCTCTACCTAGGGTGGTGACATTTCCATTTTGATCTGAGGCTATGAATCCCGTTATTACGGGGGTAATCTTTTGTTCAAGCAAAGATTCGATTCGGCGGCGAACCCTTAGCTTCGTTGTATCCATTAATGGTTTGGCTGCCCCAAAGTTTGAGTCAGTCAAAATTCCTGCTTCCTTGCCTGTCATATACTCTGTAATCTCTCCCCTATCTCGTAAAGCAAAAGAAAGCATCGTCGCGGAGAGTCTCTCACCAAAAGATAAAAGATAGTCAAGAGACTTCGGCGTAACCTCCTTTAGTATGAATATCCCTCCGAGTACTTCTTTTAATTCATTAATAGTCCCAGTTATCGCTTGTATGGCTTGACTTTTCAGCTCTTTATTATGGATGCACCCGCCAACTATTTCCAAATGGGAAGTGGATTGCCTTTTTAAAAAATCCTCGATAGATATACTTTTGTGAGTATTTATTGCATTAGTCAATTCCAAAATGGAATCAGTTACTCCTCGCACAGCAGAGACGACGGCCACGATTTCGTAGCCTCTTTCCCTTTTGTATTTGGAAATCACGTCAGTCAGACTCGCGAGGTTTCGACAGGAATCTATTCCTGTTCCGCCGAACTTCATTACTACGCGCATTATGCTTCCTTAGGTATGAAGTTCCGTCTTGTCGTGTAATTCTGCAATAAAAGACAATTAGTCCTGGACCCTGGGCGCTAAGTAGAAATGGATTCTTCCCAAGTTTGCGACCCTGAACTCAAGGCGCAGTGGCATCTTACTAGAATACTCGGCAGAAATTGTGGATCCAACGGAGCCTACTGCCTTAGCTATTTTTGACAAATAGTCCAAGCTATAGGTCGCCGTGCTTTGTTCTTTGACTTCTAGGTCCTCAAGACCTTCGCTACCTGATTCAAGAATTATTTCCGCTTCACCTGAATCGCCCTTTCCTGAAAAATTGACTCTGTTCGATTCAGAATGAAGAGAGATGTACTCAGAGACGACTTGTATATCAGAAAGAATTTTGTCAAATGCACCACCTGTCAATACTATCTTTGAATTGAAATTCAACTTTGGCAGTGGAGTGGAGGATGCGCTGCTTTCAATCAGTCTCATTTTGTATTCTCTATTATAACCATTGGTCAGTTTTACGACCAGCTTACTGTCGTTGGTGACAGTAATCTCAACAGCGTCCTTCCTATCGCCTCTCCTTATTAATTTCGCGAATTCATCCACCCTGACACCGAATTTGACAGCAGAATCGCATTCATATTTATCAAACGAAGAATTTGGCCATTGGATATCAATGAGCGCAACATGGGATGGGTCCATTCCTCTAAAAGATATACCTTCAAGGGTTGCTTCGAATGTCGCCTCATCTACC
>DASTCR010000202.1:0-5170 GCA_035710925.1 Nitrososphaeraceae archaeon
GCTAATTGTGCAAGCTTACTACTTTGGTTGCTTAACTTAAATAATATTGATAATCTCTGTTCGCTTGCTAACTCGAAGAAAATAGCACCTGTGTCTGTAAATGATGACGAGTCCTCAAGACTGATACTATTAGATGTCATACGATAACTTGACGTTTAGTAGTCCCCGAAGGTATTATGTTTTTTGATAGTGCTTTGCCTGATTTATCAAACATTGAATCTGTAATTTCGTTCATAAAGGCTACCTTGTTTCGTTTTTTTTTATTTTGTTTCTTGGTCGGCGTTGGTCGGCATGCATGCATGAATTCGTATCGGCTAGCATTAGTCGTCATTAACTTGTTTATGGTTGTTGAAAGATGAATCGTCTAATAGCGTCCTTTGAATCACTTCGAAACTTCCTTCTTTTGTTTCACCTACCCCAGGTGTCATAGTGACTATATTGTTATTGTCCCGTTGATCAATTGCTGTATCAAGGATCCTTCTTACCCTAGCAGCTCGTTCTGTACCAAAGCCTGAGATCCTAGAGAGTTCAGCGGCTGATGCATTTAAAGCTCGACTGGGAGTATGAAACTTGTCTAACATTCTTATTGCAAGCTTATCTCCGACTCCTGGGACGGAAGACAGAATTGATAGCTGCTGTATATACCGCGGGTTTCCTTTTTTTATTCTCTTTAGCAAAGGTCCGGTGGCCCGTCCGTTTTGCAATGACTTATTCACCATCACTACGAGCAGCTGTGAAGTAAAATCAGCAGAGGGAGTATGAATTATAGGAATCCTGAAATCAAAGGCAATTTTTACGAGCGCATCCTGAATCAGAGGGATCTTTTCAGTCCAAGGTTTTGACTTGCTGTTTTGAAATTTTATATCACGCTGAAAGGTATCGCCGGCGCTAAACCTATCCTGATTTATTTTCTCTCGTCTTTTTGGAAGTTGTGCTTCATGTATTTGATCCTCTTCTTCGTCTCTCGCTTTATCAACTGTTTGACTCGTATCTCCAAATATCTCTTTTACAGCCGCCGTGTCCCGAGGTTCTGTGACAGCTTGATCTTCTTCTGGCACATCTATTAAGTCCATGATATTGCCCTCTACAACAAGGACAGGCTTTGTATAATGTTCATTAAGTTGGGAACATTGGACAAATAACCGCCCATCATAGATGGAATTGAGCAGGTCTTGAACAGTCTTTCTTTCTATTGCAGTATCTGGTGATACTATATAATCACCGACCTTCAACTGTGCAAAATCAATTAAGGCGCCTGCTTGCCTAAGTAAATCTGGAATCCCACTTCTTTTCTCCCTCTCGTCTACTACAATCCTGGGAGGCACAAATCCAACTAGGTGCAAGCCATTAATTTGTCTAACGTTATTTCAGATTATAGAGTTGACTCTCTGAATAACGTTAGTGAAGTTGAGTTGTTCATTTGTTGTATAACGATTTAGATTGAGTATGAAATACCTTCTTAATCCAGATACTAGTCTGATAATCGCAAGTTCTCAGTAAAAAGATGTTATTGGGTCATTGACCCTGGGGACGTGTCCCAAAACCGCTGCCTCCGGGCATACCAGGTCCTTGGCCTCCCGCTGCAGTCCCTAAGCCTTGGCCACCTGAAGCACCTGACTGCATTTGGCGGATCATTGTATTAATTTTGTTTTCGACCTCTTTCAGGTTATCTTTGACTCGTGTTTCTTGTTTTCCTAGTACGGTTACTCTCGTATTAGAAAGTTCTTTCTTTTCTTCAAGCTCCTTCAAAACATCTTCCTTCCTTGCTTTTATCAATAGAGGCCCTGCACCTTTATAAATGGAATTATTATCTCCTTCCAATTTTTTTAATTCCTCCAAAGCCCTGTCGGTTTCTACGATCTCTAGTTCCACTTGCTGTTTTTGCATCATAATTGCCTGCAGGTTCTGTTGAAGCTGCTGTAAACGTGATAATTGTTCTCTTAACCAAGGCGGTAACTCTTGTTCACTCATGTCATTTTAATATATTAAAATACGGTTATATATGCTTCCAAAAATTAGGCAAAAATAACGCGAAACCAAAAAGAAAGATATGAACAAACTCCTTGCAAAGTCACATATTTATGTCCTTATAATATCTTGCAAAAAGTTAGACCTATTGGACCTGATCCGCACTTCCTTCGATGATACACTTGTATGAGGCGTTAGCGAGCCGCAGATAGGAATTTATGTTTGCACGAAGGGATGGAATATCGTCCGATTCAATTTCTATAAAGACTTTTGATTTACCGCCAGAGCGAACTCTGACGTTGGGATCCAAATCCGAAGGAATTGTCGGCTGTAGAGAAAGTGTCTTTGGGGGCTTTAGTGCTACACATACACATTGTGCTATTTTGTCTGAGATAGAACCACCATTATTCTCATTGATAGAAATAGATTCTGTACCTGACTCGTAGTGCTTTGACTTGGATTTTGGAAGGGCAGAATCATTTATCCTTCCGAGTCCAACTCCTATTTTTTCAAACGATAGCCGTATTCTAGCTGTGCAACTTTTGGGCTTCGACACTGTACGCCCCTCCCGCGACTTTGTAGTTACATTTAGGGCAATGCCATATCCCTATGACAACCCTTCGAAACTGCAACGAAGCGCATTTTGGACAGCGTCTTCTCTGTTTCAAACTGCTGTACGCTTTTCCATATCTTTTGCGCACGGTGGCTCCGTACCTTACGCCCAAACCCTTTAAAGCAACCGCACTTCTTCTTCTTCTGCTAACCAGCTTTCTTGGTCAACTCCTGCAATCTAGATCTTACGTGCTCGCCTTTAATCCTTGCCACCTCCGCTGCTTTTTTGATCTGGTCTCTTGTGAATCCTCCAGCAAACCCCTTCTGTATTGCAGCATACTCGCTGTTGGAGTTTGTGGTTATTGTAATCCTAGCATTCATACACGCCTCTTCTTCGGCAGTTGGATCCATAAGTATCGTGTCGCCTATTCTAACAGCAGTGATGGAGACTGGTATAGTTGTAAGTGGAGCGTCTTGTAATTTTCCCGTATCAACAACTTTACCATCTTGCATTTCAAAAACAGGGAGTTTGCTACTCAGTAGCGCCGAGACTACTGCATATGACGTAGCATCCAACAAATTGCCATCGGTATTAAGAACACTGCAGTCTACAAACACTGTATAAACGACCTTCCCTGGAACTAGAACCAGCTTTTCAAGGTCAAGCATCTCCGATTCCCTAATGCCTCTATCGACCACCCTTGCAAGTTCTATTGTTTCTTCATCAGGTGGCCCTGGTTCGATATATGGAGAAGCAGTCGGAAGCACCTCTGCTGATATTATTAATGCACCTTTATTCTCAAGTCCTTCAAAGGGCTCTCCTGTTTCTGCCTTTATACCAGCAACTACCTCCGAGTCGCCCAGTTTTACCCGTGCCGAACCATTTGCCTTTTTTATTATGTCCAGCTCAATTTCAAGTGGTCTCATTTCATCAAGTCTTCTACCATCCAATCTTTTTCCCTTTGAAATAAAATCCCACATTTGCTGCCTGCGTAAGTGTTCGACAATTATGGTCGAGCGTTTGGACGAACTCATGTTATTGTGCTTCCTCCTTTAGCTCTGTTTCACTACCAAAATATTTTTGCATCAGTGCCTGTTTTTGAACCTCGTATACCATCCTGCAGCCTTCTATGGCTTTATCAAAGCATTCGTTGAACTGTTCTTTCGTAAGTATTCCGTCCAGCTGAAGTAAGGTCACTTCGTCGAGATGTGGCATATAAGCGACGGGCATATCCGCTCCGCCTTCTTTGTCTTCGGTGTCATTTATGTCAAGGACGATCTTATCGTCTACCTTTCCTGCAGCGCAGGCTGACACGAGGTCCCGCATGTTAATTCCAGCATCGGCCAGAGCGACAGAGGCAGCGGTAATACCAGCACACCTTGAACCACCATCAGCTTGCAGAACTTCCACATATACATCAATTGCTGCACGAGGGTAGTCCTCCAGTAATAGTGCAGGTTCCAAGGCTTCGCGCATCACCTTGGATATTTCAACCTCTCTTCGCGAGGGAGCAGGATTTTTTCTCGTATCCGTTGAAAATGGAGACATATGATATCTACATCTTAGGACACATCTGTCTGGCTGTGCCATATGTTTTGGATGTACCTCTCTTGGTCCATAGACAGCAACAACAATTTTGTTTTTGCCAAATTCTATAAACGCGGAACCATCAGCATTTTTAACAACGCCTACTGTAATCTTTACTTCCCGAAGCTGCTCTGCAGTGCGGCCATCCGTTCTCCTGCCTTGTTTATCAATTAGGCTTCTTGTCTGACTCATCATGCACCTTCCTCCTTCTTGCCATGTTCTGCCGATCCTTCATGTACTCCTTTTACGGCGCTCTTGGTTTTTCGAGTTTCCGTGCCGCTACTACTGGGAATAGAACGTTCCTTGTCTACTTTTCGGCCTTTTTCACTTTGGGTGGCACCCTCCAGAGGTAAAGACTGTGATGGAGAATCAGATGAGGAAGAGGAAGATGAGCGGGGGCTCGAAATTGGCATAGCTGAAGCTACACTTGGATTTTGCTGCGGCAATGATGACTTGTATTGTTCTCGCTCTTGGCCTTCTGTGTGTGACTCCTGTATGCCGTTTAGCTCGGACTCTATTTCAGTTTGCGACTTTGAGGGGGAGACTTGGTGAGATGTCTCTGACAGTTGGGACTTTGTAGAGGGTGCTTCACTAGACATTGAGGTCTGTTGTGGCGGTGTTGTGTCTGGGACATTCAAGAGTATCTTGATTCTCTGCGTCAGGTTAGAAGTATGAGCCTCTTCTTCAACCATCCGAATCGCTTTCACTGCCAACTCTATCCCATCTGCAGTTCGGCCTGTTACAACGATGATCCCGTTTTGACCTATAAGTACCCTCGTTTGAGTCGCTTGTTCTATTGTTTGGATCATAGAGCCTCGTTTTCCAATAAGCCTGGGAACGCGAGTTGCCGAAATCTTTAGTGACTCGCCTCGAGGGATTTTTCCTAAATCTCTATCTTGAATCGTAAGCATAGGATCCCTCGTCCTATCAAATGCTATGATTCTAGCTGTTAAAAGGTCACCTGTGGCAAGCTCTCTATTCATATCATCTCTCGCCGGAGAAAAATCTCTTCCAAAGACGTCTTGTGCCGGTAGGTGGGCCGTGAAGCATGAATTTATGTCT
>DASTCR010000203.1:0-3182 GCA_035710925.1 Nitrososphaeraceae archaeon
CAACTATAGAGAAATAGTTTCTTGTTCTAATTGTATCGACTACCAAGCACGCAGGCTCAGAATAAGATATAGAGATAACGTAAATGACGAGACAAAACTAGTTCATACCCTGAATAGTACTCTTATTGCTACTGAGAGAACGATGGTCTCCATAATCGAAAACTACCAAACAGATAATGGAACAGTGCAGGTCCCAGATGTTTTGCAAAAATATATGGGAGACACCAAGGCAATCAAAGTATACAGTAAATAGATAGATAAAACACTATTGCACCAGGGGGCATCTGGCATTAGTGTCCCCATATGAGAGCATTTATGTACGTGATCAGAAAGTCATTCAATATTTCCGACTGTTTTTGTTTGTTATTTTTGAGATCTTCAGCTACATAAATTAATAAGCTGAAAACGGGGTCATGTTTTTAGTCTCGTCATATGAGCAGAAAATCAGCATTAGTCAATCCGCTTATAAGGCCACTGCTAGAGCGCCTAGGTTATAATTCTCTTTATCCTCCTCAAGACCAGGCATTAGCCAAAGGCCTTCTCGAACGAAGGAACTTGCTTATTACGACTCCTACTGCAAGCGGGAAAACACTTATTGCAGTAATGGCGGCTATCAACATTCTTACAAAGGGCCATAAGGTTGTCTATCTTACCCCATTGCGCGCCTTGACTGCGGAAAAATTTCAAGACTTCCGTATCTTAGAGGAATTAGGCATTTTTGATAGGAAAATTAAGGTTATAGTCGCAAGTAGTGATTACACTTCAGAGAGAAGAATTACGGCGGGAGCAGACGTACTTGTCTTGACAAATGAAAAAATGGATTCTCTAATAAGACATCGTGTCGATTGGCTTCATGAAGTCGGACTGTTTGTGGCTGACGAAGTACATTTGTTAGGTGAACGTGACAGAGGTCCCACACTTGAGATGATGCTGACCAAAATTCGCAAATTATACTCCGAAGCACAACTATTGGCCCTTAGCGCGACTGTGGAGAATTCCAATGAAATTGCAAGATGGCTTGGGTGTGATCGAGTTGATAGCGACTGGCGGCCGACCAAGTTGGTAGAAGGTGTGTATGAGCAGGGTGTGCTACGTTTTAACGATGGGAGAAAGTTAAAAATTGAAAAGTCATCGTCTGGGGGCTTCTCACATTCAGCAATAGATATTGCAGTTGAATGCATCGACGGAGGAGGACAAGCAATTATCTTTGGCGAAACTCGAAAGCGCGCTGTATCTTTAGCCGAGAAGGCAGCCTCGTTTATATCACGGAGACTTGACGGCGCAGCTAGAAAATCAGCCGGAGAAGTAGCTTCAAAAATTGCACAAGGGGGAGACGACGCAGAAGTCACGAGAGTCTTGGCTGAGGTAGTCTCAAAAGGAGTTGGTTTTCATCATGCCGGTCTCGGAGCCTTTGCAAGAGATATTGTTGAAAAGTCCTTTAAAAGTGGTGCTATTAAGCTGCTAACGGCAACCCCTACTTTGGCAGCAGGTGTAAATTTGCCCGCCAGACGTGTAGTCCTTGCTAGTGTATTTAGATATGACTCAGAATACGGAGGCAATATGCCCATTAGTGTCCTAGAGTATAAACAAATCTGTGGTCGGGCCGGCAGGCCGAGCTATGACACGTTTGGGGAAGCGGTAATCGTTTCTGATTCTAGGGCTGGCTCAGATGAGATTTATGATCACTATATTCTAGGCACTCCAGAACCAATATCTTCACAACTTACAAATGACCGTTCAATAAGGATCCATCTTTTGAGCACTATATCCAGTTTGCCGGGCATAAAGAAATCCCAGATATACGATATATTTGCCGGTACATTACTCGCTCATATCAAAGGTAAGGCAAGTATAGAATTCCGGCTTGATTCGGCCATGTCCTATCTGGAAAAAGAATCTCTTATAAAAAGCAAGAATGAAAGATATATTTCAACAGAGTTTGGAAGACAGATTTCTCTGCTGTACATTGATCCACTGACCGGAATTGAATTTAAGAAGGCGATAGACTCTATTGGGAATGACTGGAAGAGCCACAACAAAAAACCAACTATCGTTGGCAATACCTATGATCTCCCAACTGGAGATTCCGTTTCTCTTCCTACTAACTCGAGGGTTAAGAGTAATCTTAGTCAGAAACATACGCTTGGCTTTTTACATCTAATAAGCAATTGTCCTGACTTCTATCCCAAATTTGGATTGAGAAAAAAGGATACTGAGGAATTCTTCAGTGACATTGATCAATATAAGGACGAACAGGTATTTGCTACAACAGAATATGACTATTCACGAAGTCTCTGGGCCCTCCATAAATGGATAAATGAATCATCTGATAGAGTATTGGGCGACCGAATTGGAATAGAACCTGGGGATATGCACAGAATTGTTGAAGTTGCCGAATGGCTCGCATTCTCTTTATACGAAATTGCAAAGCTACTCAGACGTAGAGATTTACTGCCAGAAATCCAAAATCTTCGCCTTCGAATCAAACATGGTGTTAAGGAGGAACTACTGGCTCTAGTAAGACTAAAGGGGATTGGTAGAGTTAGAGCTCGGTCTCTTTTCGCAGCTGGCTTTTCAGACCCTACAAAGATAGCAAAGGCAACCGATGCACAGTTATCTGCAATATCTAATATAGGCCCAGGAATTGCAAAATCGATAAAGGAACAGCTGCAAACCAAAAACTAGTATAGATCCCTAAACTCACTCAAATGCAAAAGAAGAAAAGAAATGATAAATTTAGACTTTCTTGCTGACTTTTTATTGTATGGTACCACTGTATCTGTGGTTTCTTTTTTGTGCGTCTTAATGTTAACACCTCGTCTTATTAAACTATTGACAACTAAAGGAGAGGTAGTACAAGATTATCATAAGCCTGAAAGACCAAGCGTGCCGAGACCTGCGGGTCCTGCAATTGCTGCTGGCATTGGGGCCGCGGAGGCAATACTTTACATCCTCACATGGGACGTCAGAGTGCTTGCTATTATTTTCACCTCCATGATCGCTTTTGTGATTGGATATATCGATGACAAACGAGTGATGCCCGGATGGTTCAAGCCTGTGGCATTGATAGCTGCTGGATTGCCTCTGATAGGACTTGGCGCCCATGATAATTACCTGAATCTTATCTTCGGAACTGCCTTTATCCCGCTTCTGTATATTCCCCTCATACTGATTATTCTACC
>DASTCR010000204.1:0-4913 GCA_035710925.1 Nitrososphaeraceae archaeon
CTTGATCAGGTCGATCACAGCGAGTCCCTGCATATCCCCTTCCAAGGAAGAATTTGTGATAGTTCCATTGGCTAGACTACCTGATATTTCACCTGTTGGACTATCGGCCTTAAACAAGGTAACTACGACTTCTCCATTCTCACCTTTGGGCGCACTGTGAATATGTGCTGCAGTAACCTTATCCATTCCAGTCACGTTCACATTATATTCAATTGATTCTTCTCCCATCACAGTAAGTGACGCAACACCAGTAGCAGTAGTATCTACTGGAGGTACTTCTTCTCCTCCTGAAAGCGCTGCGGTAAAACCTTCTGTCTGTTCTGTCTGTGCAAAGGCCAAGTTTATGTATGCCAATGAAAATATAGATATTGCAATAGCAAATCCTAGCACCAGTATTTTTGGTTTATACATTGCAAACTGATAGGAATCCAACAGATTTAAAGGAATCTACTCCGGACTTCCGAACGTAATATGCATTACATCGTGCCCTGCGTTAGAATTAATACTTGTAAGAAAAAAAGAAGCTTTCTCATTGGTCATTTACAAAAGGAACATTATGTAACTAGTTATGGTAAAGTTTATGTCGGGTTCGGTGGGATGAGGGACAAATTTGACACTATATAGCCGTCCTCATTTGCGGGAGCGCATTCTAAAACGCTAGTAATAGTAAAAATTACGTGGGAATCTTGTGAAATTTTACACTGGTCTAATTATCCACGGTACCACTTGAAAATTTCCCCGCTAGCAAGAACACATTTATGCATTGGATTTGGACTACTAGTTATGAAAACATTATCATGTAGAGAAGCGGGATTTGATTGCGACTATGTCGTAAAAGGAGAAACTGAAGAAGAGATATTCAAAAATGGAGCACAACATGCTATGAAAGATCATGGAATGAAAGAGGAAGACATAACTCCAGAATTCAAGGAAAAACTTAGAGGATTAATTAAGACAGGATAAATTACGTTTCATTTATTTTTCAATTCAATCATTTTTCATACTTTGGTTATTACCGTATAATGGAAAGGCTATAATCATAATCGGGTTCGGTGGGCAGCATGTGGAATTCCACATTAGTCTTGTCGAGGATGACCATTTGAGTACCATATTTATGACGTTCTTTCGATATAAAATTATGAGAGTATTAATACAGGAAACACTCATTATGATATAACTACTTATCAGCAAATTTGTTTGGTATACTACATGGTTTTAAAGGTAGTTAGTTGAATTCGGAATCTGGCACTATTAGATAGTTAAAACATAGATGTTCCAAATATCAGTTTCAATTGGAATGGTAGCTATATCCAATTCAAAATACTTAGCTCGCTGTGTAATTTATTTCCCTCTATTATAGAATTAGTTTGAAAATTGTTAGAATAATTCCACGAATTTCAAATTTCGTATAAAATGACATGCATTGCATCGTTTGATATTTTAGTTGATCAAACCTTTTAAGTGGCCTGCTAGAACGAGTAATATATAGTTGCATGAAAATACCAGTAGGAATCTGAATAAAGAAAATTTTGATAATAAATTTACTTGTGCGTTATGCGGCAAAATGTTCGAGAAAAAGAAATCAATATTGGAAGAAATAGATGGAAATCAATACCTTTTTGATTCCAAGGTTTGTATTAGCATGTTTAGAAGATTAGCAAATCTATATGGAAATGAATTTAAGAACTTCATTGGTAATGAACAATATGTTTCTGATGTTTTTTGGGATAAAGCTATACCAAAAGAGCAAGAGTTTGATGAAATAAAAAATGAAATAGGAACCACAAATGAAACCTTTAAAATTATTAAAGATCCGGTCCAAGTACAAGAACTTGCCTTCCATCTAGGAAAGTTATCAAAAAATGAAATTTTAATATTGTTTTCCACAGCCAATGCTTTCCATAGACAAGAACGTATGGGTGCATTAGTTAAACTACAAGAGATAAGAGAAAATAATGATAAGATAAAAATAAGAATTCTCACTCCATTTGATAAGGATATACATTCAATTTCAAAAAAATTAAAAAATGAATTGAATGTAGAAATGATGAACCTTAGAGAACAATCAAGAATTAGGGCTTCAGTTCTACTAGTCGATAGGAAATTTGCATTATATGTCGAATTAAAGGATGATACAAAATATACTTCGTATGAGGCAATAGGATTATCAATATTTTCTTCTATCAGATCAACTGTTATTTCTTATGTTACTATATTTGAAACCATGTGGAAACAGGAACAAGTTTATCAAGAATTGTCTGAACTCCAGAAACAAGTAAAATCACAGGAAGTAATCAATATTGAATTAAACAATACAATAGCGGATCTGAAACATTCTATTAAACCAATAGTTGCTTTGTCAAATGTTATGCGTTCTAAGAAATTTGATTCCGAAGACCAAGTTGAATTTGTTGACATAATTACTAAAAATGCCAGAAAATTGGAAAAGATAGTAGACGATGTATAAACAGACTAGAACTCGGATAATTCGTCCGAAACTAAATATATTCAGATCGTTTTTAGTTAGTTTACTTTTAGGCAGTTTAAGTCTTTTCTCACATCATGCGGGTTGCCTGAAACTTGAGAAATTTGTCTAGAAGATTACTTCGATTTCATTTATAGCAAAGAAATTTGGGTTCTGTGGTTCTAGTAACGCTAGTAGTTTAATAAATAGACTTGCTTAATTGTAAATGTGTATGCCAAGCTTTAACCTTTATGGCAGTGAAGTTTTAAAATGTATTAGAACCTTTATCCATTACTTATTGTTGGAATACTGATTGGTCGATCACTAAAGCTTTTCTACTCTAAAAGAAGTAGTAATCTGTCGACCACAAAAATGACATCAATAGTTACTACAAGTATTATTAACAAAAAAACTTATTTGATGACGTTTATAGTTTGGGCCATAATAATAACCGATGTAATCATTGGCACCTTCCTTGACGTTTTGGGAAAGCCTCTTAATTCTTCTTTTGGTGTAATATTATTTATAACAATGAGTATCACTGTATTTTTTGCAGGTCTGTATGCCCTTAGAAATTATATGGCTGCATTGCGCACGGACCTTGAGGCTCCTTCGTTTATTAATAGGCTCTACAAGGCAACACCTATTTTTCTTTATGCACTTTTAGTCATCTTTGGAGCTATCATGGTCCAGATGGTGTTATTTTCACAATATAGCACTTACCTGCTGATTCTAATTGTCTTAATTAGCGGAGTATCCGTCTTGTTCCTTGGATTTCGCACTTACAAATTCTTGTCATGGTACAAGTCGAGTGCGAACAGACGACACAATATCATGATATTGGCATTTGCTGTATCATCGATGCTCCTTTGCATCAGCATGACAGAAACTACTGTAATTAATACAAAGGTATTAGTCGTTTCAAGACCACCCTCCATAGATCCAGATTTCGAGTCTAGCAATACTATGGCAAGCAGACACTTATCTAGTATAGAAAATATCATTCATCTCTATGTGTTTCTTGTTCCTCAAGTTACTGCTATTGCTATCGCAGAAACAGTTGCTGTTGCGTATTTCCTTCGTTATTTTAAGGATCAGATAGGAAGAGCAATATTTTGGACAATTATAATTTTACCACCTGTGCTTTTTTTAACTGGGATATTTGCTCCTCAAATAATAAGCTCAACGGCAGGTCAATTTGTGTATATGGACCCCCGGTTCCTTATCTTTAGGGTAATGGGTACCACAGGATGGGTTTTAGCTGATTTTGTAATAGCCTATGCATTTATTTTAGTAGCAAAAACTCTTGGACAGCAAATTACCCCTTCTCGTGATAAGATCATGAGCTATTTAGTTATAGCAGCATTCTCAACCATTTTAATTTCTCCAGCGACCAATAACTGGATAACCAACAATTCTTATCCACCATTTGGAGCAATCCAACGTTCCTTTCTTGTGCTTGCTTCTTTTATGTTTAGCGTAGGAATATACTCTGTCGCACTGTCAGTGGCCCAAGATGCAGAATTGCGTCATTTAGCCAGGAAATATGCAAAGGAGTATGCTCTGCTAGGTGCTTTAGGTAAAGCAGAAGAGAAGGCAGAGACTATGCGAAATCTTGTAAAAGTAATCCGCCAACACGCAGATGCTATGGAAAAAGATACAGCAGTAGAAACTTCAATGTCAGATGATAACGAAGTTAGACACTATCTAGACTTTGTAATTAGGCAGACTAGAGGAAAAAAGGATGACGGAACAGTCGGCGCCTAGATTTAAGCTTTCTTTCGCCTTAACTTTCTCGTTGTGCCCAATCATCACATATTTTATAGTAGCAAGAGACCTGACGTAACATTAGGTGGAAGAAGTGCGGGAGAATAAAGTAATCGTAAATGATTTCGAGATAAGGTATCTGAAATCTGAAAAACGCAATACTTCGAAAAAGAAAAATGTTTTATTTATCCATGGTCTCGGATCATCATCGGATAGATGGTTGGATATCCCTGATGCCTTATCCAGATATTACTATCCAATAGTAGCGGTTGACCTCATAGGCTTTGGCGGTAGTGATAAACCGGTAACAGTAGACTACACTATAGAGTATTTTAGCAAATTCATTAGAGACTTCATTGATTGTAAGCAAATTTGGAGAAATGATGATAGCGATGATGATGATAGTCGCAAAACAATAATAGTAGGTCATTCACTTGGAGGATATATAGCTGCAAAAGTAGCCATAGAAGATCAAGATCTTATAGAAAAACTTGTTCTCATAGACTCTTCTGGAATGCTTAAGAAGCCAACACCCCTACTTGAACAATACCTTAATGCTGCATTAAATCCATCGTTTGAAAATGTTAAAAATGTTTTCGAACTGATGCTTGGAAATCCAGCGTTACTCAATCTTGGGATCGTTGACGCCTTTATTAAAAGAATTAACTTGGTGGGAGCCAAA
>DASTCR010000205.1:0-5973 GCA_035710925.1 Nitrososphaeraceae archaeon
TGTAAAGCGGCGGCCCTGAGGCTTGTTGTAGGCTTTCCAAAAATCCTCGAGTTTTTTGCTCTACTCCTGTAAAATTGGAAGGATTCATAGTGGCGTATGCGACTTGAACTGTATAAGCGTTTGGTTCCCACTATCATCTACTATTTGAATAATGCTGCGGAGTATGAATGGGCTGTTGAATGTTTCTGCTAGAGTTACTAAAGCAAAAAAGATAAACCATGGCCGCATCTGAAGAGAATATTATAACGAAGTTGATAAAACCTAGCGGAATATGTGACGGCAATGGTATTGTGTTAAAAGTGCATTTATCTAAATAATAAAACAAATTTAATTAAAAGTTAAAAAAAAGAGTGCTTTATCATTTCTCAAAATTTATCGTCAGACATGTTTCTTTTAGCTTCTCTCCATGTTTATACATCCTTTCCTGCTAAATTATACACGTTTTGGGTAAACTCTGCTTCAAAAAAAAGGATAAAATTAAGCTGGTTCTTTTGAATCCTGCCCCTTATCTGTAGTCTTGGCAGCCTTTTCTCGCAAGTTCTCTGCTGGTCCACTGGTTTCCGGATCTGAGCTTGCCTCTCCTACTTCGTCTTGATCATTTTGAGCTTCGTCTAGTTCTTTCTTTTTACTTTCACTCATTGTGTGTAGTTTACAAACAGATCCTAGAGTATATCAGCATTATGCTGTACTTAACAAATATTGGTCTAAAGTACTGAACCGTCTTGATGAAAGATTTGACATTTAGCCAAACTTATTAAGAAAGAGACAAAGAATGTGGGCGGGTGGGTAACTAAGCCATAGCCGTTTACTTCGCTGCATAAATATGCTCTTTTATCCTATCATATGATGATTGTAAAAAGAGTGTAGGCGGGTTTATGCAGAAGAACTAGCGGCGTTCTGTCTGACCAGTTGAATACATTGCATAAGATGCTTCTTCTCTTCTTCTAGAATTGATTGTACTGTATCTGTAACCTGCGTATTCTTAATACCCTGTGCCATTGTATTCAAAGCCTCATAGTGGATGACTTCTCCACCTTCTGCAAGACTAAGAAAGTCTAAAGCTTCAGAAGGTTCAGGATCTTCCCCGAGATATATATGCATCATCTGAGAAGCCTTTTGTTGTGTTTCTTTTGCTGATTCCTGAACACTTTGAGAATCAAGACCTTCTGATTTAGATAAGGTACCAATTAATTGGTCAATCTTTTTCTGATGATTGTTTGCTTCTTGCTTCATCCCCTCAATTTGGTTCTTTACCCCAGCTCCACCCAGTACGCCTTTTGTACTGAGTTCTTCAACTGCTTTTTGAGCCGCCATCTCTAACCCAAGCACTTCACCAAGTTTTTGTTCTAATTTATTAATATTAGTCATTTTAAAATATAATACACTTTTGTTTATTAGTAGGCAGGTAGTTTTTCCAGATAAAATCTCATACAAGTCATAATTACTTTGTTATACACGCCCAGGCGTACCAAAAATTATGGCTAATAGCAGTCAGACATTTACTTGTGAAACATGTAATAAGGTGTTTGATTCACGTGAAAGATTAAGAGAGCACAGTATTAATGAACACGAAGGTAAAAGAGGAGCTTCTACCAAAGAAGAGCTGACCTTTAGTTGTGAAACATGTAATGCAACATTTACTTCACGAGAAGATCTTAAACAACATAGCATTAAACAGCATGAAGGACGACAATGACAACCAGCTAAGTAAGGCGAATCTACTACTCTAGTTTCTTAGCTATATCGATATAACCAAACAATATCGCTAGGGTCCCATGATTTGATCGGTCATATCTATGTTTATCTGAATAAGTTAATCATAGAAAAATCAGAGGACTAAAGACAACAATATCATATACTACGACATTCATTTAAATAGTAATAATTATGAGTATTGAATCCATACGAATTTCTAGCTTTATGACAAGAAACGTAAAGACTGAAACAGAGGATCAAAATATCCAAGCTGTTTGTAAAACCATGAATGAAAACAATATTGGAAGTCTAATCATTATGACACCGCCTTATGACAATAATCCAAAGCCTGTAGGAATAATCACGGAAAGAGATGTGGTACGTATCATAGGACAGCTATATCCTTCCTTACAACATGCACCCATAAGAGGATTGATGAGCAAACCTCTCATCACACTGTCTACCAGCAGCTCTGTCAAAGATGCAATGCAGACTATGCAGCAAAATAACATACGACGAATTCCTATAGTTGAAAAAGAAGCAATGCAAGGTATAGTTACCGATAAGGACATATTTAGAGTATTAATTGATAATAGAATTCCACTGGATAACTTAGTTAGCGGTGCCGCAGTTGCAGAAGGACATAGATTAGTATTTGATCAGTGTAGAAATTATTTCTTTAATGATATTATGAGAAAAGGATAAAGACTTCCTTTAGTTGAACTCTTCACGGACTATGACAGTTCCGTCATCTGAAAACTAGCCTATGAATACGGGCATATAATAGAGGTGTACTGGTACTATCAAGACTAGGTCGGATAAACCGGAAGAGGAATAACAGTAGGGGAATGAAACAGGTAACTCACGACGTTAGATCGGTGATACAAATTTGGCTCCCAGAGATCCGGCAAGGTTAGTATAGCATATAAAACTAAATTAAAGGGCGCGAACGTATTAGTTTGCAGCAATAATGGGTGCAATGGTAAGCTGTAAGAACTGCGGGAAAGAGTTTAGACTTAGAGCGGTTAGGATAAACAGTGAACAAAGTCTCAAAACTGATACTTTTTCAAATGTGAATGAGGTATGTCCAAATTGTGGCGAAATGAATACTTATAATCAGAAAAGCATGATTTGGAGAGAAGAGTAAACTATGAATATCATTATTTACAATTAAGGTGCCAATTCATTATTTGTCTACGACAACAACACCATAACCCATAGAAACTATTGCCTTTGCTAGCTTACTATTCTATTTTCAATGTCTCTACTGCTGCATCTATTATTGGAGTATACTAGTCTTTTCATCACTGACTTGGATGGACAGATAACGGACATAGATCGTGCCACAGCCGCTGAAGTTACTCTGAATAGATACATTAACTCATTGTTTCTATTGGACCTTGGTACCCAGGATAAAGAGTGGTGGACATGGTTTGATGTATCAATATCCAGAACAGTTCAGTAACATAGTAGAAACCTTCTTAGAAAATACTAATACACAATAATTGGCTGTAACATCTTCTGATACATTTTTTGTTCTTGCTGTTCGGGGATAGATACACGTTACATATCATGGCACCTTGATCTGTGACGTTCATAATGTGCCAATCCTCTCCAACTTATTTTTGAGGCAAATGATTTAGCACGGAAAGAATTGGCTCTATCTTAAGTGATTTTGTCACCAGAAAATCACCGGCAATCTTTGATTCTTCGATCGTGATACAATTTATGCATAGATCCGCGCTATGTACCTGTGCGCTGTTGAAATCTTCGATACTGAGTCTATAGTGGGCCTTGAGATCACAATGCTCGCATTTTATCATCTGTATGTAATGAACAATGCTAAAGAAAACATGTATGAGCTTGTTGATAGGAAATGACTGAAGCGTAAACACATGTTTACTGACCATAGACTATGTCAACCAACACCTAACTACTGGTACTGAAAAGTACATGCAACAGTCCGCCGCACGCTCATAGTCATTCATTCAGATTAAATTGCGACCCGCCTGTTTCCTATTCCTGGAGTACTTTATGAACCATTGAGATCGAGATTGATCCTTCTCCCACCGCTGATGCAACACGTTTGATACTTCCGCCCCGTACGTCACCTACAGCAAAAACCCCTGGTAAACTGGTTTCGAGTAAATATGGCTGTCGGGCAAGAGGCCAGCGAGCAGCGCTCAGATTTTCTGGAGAAAGATCTGGACCTGTCTTAATAAAGCCCTTATCGTCAAGCGAGACACAGCTGTTGAGCCAAGCGGTGTTAGGATCGGCACCCGTCATGATGAATACATGGTGTATCTTATGCTCCTCAGTTTTTCCTGTTTGACTATTTCGGCAACAAACAGATTCAAGGCGATCGCCTCCTTCAAGTGCAACGATCTCTGTATGCGGCCGAAATGCTATAGCAGCAGACTCCTCAATCCGGCGAATTAGATAGCGTGACATGCTTCTGTCCAAGTCCGCCGATCTGACGAGAAGGTGCACAAGTTTCGCATTTTCCGCCAGAAACACAGCAGCCTGACCGGCCGCATTTCCTCCACCAACTACGATCACTTCCTCTCCTTCGCACAATTGTGCTTCCATAAAGGTTGCATTATAATAGACGCCGGTGCCTTCAAATTGTGACAAGTTTTTTAATGGTAGCCGTCGATACTCCGCCCCGGTTGCAATCACAATAGTGCGTGTTGGAATTCGAAACCCATTTTCGGTTTCGACGATATATGGTTTGTGGTCACAGTCGAGTCGGGTACCCTTGGTAATAAGTAATTCTGCGCCAAACTTCTGTGCCTGATGGTAAGCTCGAGCCGCTAGCTCCTGGCCTGAAATGCCTGTAGGAAATCCCAAGTAATTTTCGATTTTTGAGCTTGAACCCGCCTGGCCGCCAGGCGAATTTGTTTCCAGTGTTAGAACATCAAGCCCTTCTGAAGCACCATATACTGCAGCAGCGAGCCCCGAAGGACCGGCGCCAATAATAACTAGATCCCGAACCTGGGCTTGATCAATAGCTTCGTTGAACCCCAGGCAGTCTGCAATTTGCTGCTTAGTGGGATTTCGAAGCACAATCTTTCCTCGGCAGATCACCACAGGTATTTCGCTGGCGTTGACACGGAAACCATCCAATAGATTTTGAACATCAAGCTCGCGTTCGAGATCTATGAAGGTAAACGGGTGTCCATTGCGCGTAAGGAACTCTTTGATTCGAAGTGTGTCTGCCGAATGCATTGACCCAATGAGCACGACATCTCCAACTCCAGCCGCCACCAATTCAACCCTGCGTAGAATAAAAGCCCGCATCAGAATCTGCCCAAGCTCAGCATCGCTTTGCACCAAAGCCAACATGTGCTTTCGATCAAGTTCGATTACCTTACCAGGCTTAATTACACGAACGCGGAAGAGCGGTCGTCGGCCGGAGAGTATGCTGGTCTCGCCGGTGAACTGTCCAGGACCATAAATTGTAACAAGGGTTTCAACTGGAATCGCAGGACGTACAACCTCAAGCTTACCAGAGACAACTATAAAGAATGGAGCAGCTCTGTCCCCCTGCTCGTAGAGTACTTCGCCCTGATGCGTCCTACGAATGGACCCGCGTACCGCAATACGGCGAATTTGTGCTCGTGTTAATTTCGGGAATATGCGATCACGTTGAGATCTGGTTAGCGGAAGTCCCCTTTGCGTATTTTTCATAGGGTTAGTCTCCGGTGCACGGAACGTAACACTGCAACCCATACACTATAACTTTTTGTTTGTGTAAACATTGTATCTATTTCTTCCAGTATTGTTATTAACATAATTCCATATTTCTGGACTTAGAACAAGCTTCTGAAATAACGATTTTTGGTAGTCATCCAGTGTATCATAAACTAGTTGGCCTATTACCATATGATTAGGAGTGGCGAGTGCTGTCATTTTCACTGCAAGATTCGTATTATAGCCTAAAACATCGTATACTGGTTTCCTGACAAGAGGCTGGCCTTGCTTGTTCATGCTATTATTGATGGAGCTTTCTTCTCCATTGATCAGGTCGGCATGGATGTCCCAACCACTCTGTATTACTGCATTTTCGCCTACATCTATTCCTATCCTTATATTCATTTGAGGACAGTCATAATGATCCAAAATAGGATTTATTCCCCTATCCGCCACCTGAAGCATACATTTTGCGCATTGTATAGCATAAGTACAAGCCACTTTTCCTTTAGAGTCATGATCAGGAGCAACAACAAAAAATGCAAGAACTGCGTCTCCTACGTATTTCAGAACAAATCCCCCAAA
>DASTCR010000206.1:0-7484 GCA_035710925.1 Nitrososphaeraceae archaeon
GAACCAAGGATCATTGTGTTCCATTTCTTGTAAGTATTCTGCCCTGTCTCCCCCATCGTGTTGTGTCATATACTCTTCGCTGTAAGGATTATCCTGGGCAAATGCAGGAGCGGCAACCACAAAAGACAGTACTATGCTGGAGCCTAATAGACCCAACATCGTCAACACTAAATTTTTCTTCATGTCCTTATTACATTATCGCGCTTCTATCATATTTGCAGTGTTATATAATCAGCAATTACATCTTACAGAGAAAATGGGTTGTCTTCTTCTAATAGAAAAGTAATCTATAGAATGCAAGGATATCTAGGTCCCTATACATCTAACCAATCTAATATGAGTCTAACACCTTGTGACTATATCGACCTGTTAGAGGTAAAATTCAGCAGGTGTGAGCCAAGAATATCAAGAATTGTATCAATTACCTATGTTATTACTCATAATGACAATTACTACCGTTTATGCATCGGATGGCGGCAATCATCGTTTAGCCTTTCAGAGCAATCTGGTAATTGCTATAAATGTGATAGTTAATGTCTGCTTTCAGTCGGTGATAGATTGAAGTTTCATGATGCTGTCTATTTTCTCTATGAAAAAGATAATACAATGGGGTGCACCATAGCTATCCACAGATGAATACTATTTTTCAAAGACTATCAGACAGAATTTCTAAATCACTATCTAAGCAGACAAATAAAAAAAATGATTCTAATAAGCGATCTTCTGACGTACAAAAAATCCATTGTAGATATTGCGGAAAAGCCAATCCTGTATCATTGAAGTATTGTTTGGAGTGTAAGATGCCGACTGCCGTGCCTCCTTCTCAAGTTATGAAGGTATGTAAGAAATGTGGTTTAGCAGTAAATGATGATTCAATTTATTGTTATAGTTGTGGGGACAGATTTGACGATATTTTGTGAACTAATCTGTCTAGTTCGACAAATATCTTGCAAACATTTTGATTAGTAATCATAATTTCCGTTTGGAAAAAAGTTAAATCATTCTCTGTAGAATTATTGGTGTGGTCCAAAAGTCAGGTCACACGTATGCTTCCGTTTTTCTTGTGGGACTTGTGGCTGGCGCCATAGCTATTGCTGTTTCTTTAGCGTTAAGAACTTTTTTTAGTGCAATATTCATCCCGGAGCTTGCTTCTCAAACCTTGTTTTCAATTACTCCTGGAGAAGTTGAATCGCAGGCTGTTGAGACATTGGGTCCTGTTGCCAAATATTCTGCATTTATAGGTGCTCTAATTGTTAATCTTGTAGTTTACGGCATAATAAGTTTAGTTGCTTACAAGATTCGTACTCAGATTAATTCTGGTAATTCGTTCTTAGGAGCTGCAGCGATATCATCAGGAATATCTTATGTTGCCATATTGATTATATTTTTTGTACTTCTGGCTGTTGCAGACATTGAGATCCAAACACTTTCTATTCAGACAGTGATTATGTACCTTATTCCACCTCAGGTTGCATTTGGATTTATGTCGGCTTTTTTTTATAAGAACATTCAACCTAGGGCCTCGAAAGATGCACCTAAAGAAACAGTGGCTTATGATCGCACCGGCTCTGGTTCTATATCATCAGGAGTAGACCAGAACAGGAGACTTTTCATTAAGGCAGGTCTTGCATCTGTTGTTATTATACCACTTCTATATCTGGGTCTCAATAATCTTCTATTTCCTCGGGAAAGCACTCAGTCACGTCTGCCGTTGGAATCACAGATTGCTTCAAAACCTAGGCCTGCAGGATTTGAAGACCCAAGACTTACAGCTTTGCTTGCTTCAGAAATAACACCTACAGATCTTTTCTATCGAGTAGACATTAATCCAGTACCTCCAACCGTGGATGCTAACTCATGGAGACTTGTGGTAAAGGGATTGGTTAACACCCCATTAACAATTACCTATGAACAATTAAGATCCATGGCTTCCATACCACAAATAGCTACGCTTGAATGCGTAAGTAACAAGATAGCAAATGACTTTATTGGCACTGCGATATGGAATGGAATTAAACTAAAGAGTGTTCTTGATCAAGCTGGGCTAAAACCAAATGCAAAATATATTGTATTCAGATGTGCAGATGGCTATGATGTTGGAATACCGTTAGACAGGGGGCTTCAGGAGGGTTCCATTCTGGCCTACGGTATGAATGGAGAAACGTTGAATGCCAAACATGGTTTTCCCATAAGGGCCATTATCCCTGGCCTATATGGAATGATGAACCCAAAATGGATAACAGAGATTGAAGTAATTGATAGGGTATATGAAGGGTATTGGCAGAAAAAAGGTTGGGCAAATAATGCACGATATAATACACATTCGTATATTGTTATTCCAGGGAATGCACCCATAAGAAAGATTTTTAGAAATTTAGGATCTGTAAATGCTATAGTAGGCGAGCAAATACCTATTGCAGGAGTTGCATTCGCAGGAGACAGAGGAATATCAACGATCCAAGTGAGCAGCGATGGAGGTGCCACCTGGAAGGATGCAAGGGTCAAAAACCCCTTATCTCCCTATAGTTGGGTTATTTGGACTACTGAGTTAGATGTTACAAGCGGACGTGATTACAAGATTGTAGTAAGAGCAATAGACAGAACTGGAAAAATTCAGACAGGAGAGGTAAGAGAACCTTTTCCGAGTGGTGCAACTGGTTACCATACTGTAGAAGTACAAGCCTCTGGTTGAGCAGTCCTAATGACTATTCCTTTTTAAAGGATCGTTATATATTATCGCAGTTTATTATAGTTGCTAAGGCAGATTAGTAGGAAATGGTGTTCTGGTTATTTGATTTTGTATTGTTCTGTTATTGCTGAGTCTGTAGCATTTCCTTAATCATCTTGTCTTATTAATTTAATTTCAATATTCTCTGATTTACTTAGGTTTGACATATGTATTAGATATCTCGCATTTGATAGTTTCAGCTGACATTACCGCGCCAGAGCAGTCCATTGAAGAGGTTGAATTATAAAATGGAGGGCCTGATGCTGTAACACTGTACATGCCCATATCTAGTTTTATAATCGTGCCCGACGAGTTTCCAGGGAATGAACTATTTGATGGGTTATTACCGTGTACTTTAATTGTAAAATCAGACGGTTGGCTGCTGCCGCCACCTTCATTATTTACTTTTGTAGTCACTACTAATGTACCTTGCACTATATTCTTATTGGTTGCCGCAGCGGTAGCGTTAGCTTGAGCCGACTCATTGCTAAAAGTCTTCTCTTCTCTGACTATTTCTTGTTCTTGTTGTGAATATGATAAACGCAATATATTATCCGTATGGGTCATAGTAGTAGATAAATTGAAAGTGATTAAGATTACAATTGATGCTGAAACAAAAAAAGGTTTCACCTGTATAATTGATTGTCTTACTCATATAAATTAAGTTATCCTTTTCTTGTTCATACTATTTTATCACCATCTGAAAGCAGGATCATCATCCATTACCCTTTCGAAGATCTGAAGATAATTTTTAGTCATTATTTCTTTTGTAAAGAGCCTTTCAACTCTGCGTCTACAAGATTCCGGCGAACATTCGTAAGTCCTCTCGACATATCCTTGTAACTCTTGAGGAGTTTTAGCCAGAAAACCATTAGTTTGATTTTCAATAATATCGTTCAATCCTCCATTAGCAAGAGCAAGTACCGGTTTACCATAGGCATTCGCTTCTACAGCATACAGTCCAAAGGCCTCTATCCATGTAGGTTTCGGACATGCTATAACAGCTTTACATTTCTTGATTAATTCTGTCTTTGTTTTATTGTCAACGAGCCCTAGGTACTCCGCCAGGCCATCAGTTTTTCGGCATTTTTCTCTTATCATTTGTACATATGAAGGATCTGGTACGTGTATATCGTCGCCAGCTATTTTTATAGAGTTTCTTGTTCTCACAGCTAAATCTATTGAATCTTCAATTCCTTTTTCTCTTACAATTCTATTTATTGAAAGAAGATAATCTCCGTTCTTATTGTTGTTATTACTTTTAATTTTTTCTATTGGAGGTAGAGGGATTCCGAGATGGACATATCTAACTGGTATTTTAAGAAATGACGACATGTATTTAGCATGAAGCCTCGATAGTCCAATATACCGAGGAAATCGCAGCTGTTTAACCGGAACTTTTTGCCACTCTACCGTACCATGATTAGTATGAATTATTTTCATCTTTGGGAATTTTTTTGCAGACAGATAGGAAAAGCAATGCCATGTATTATCCCATACTATTCCATTTCCACTTCCGTATTCATTTTCCAGTAATTTCTTGTACAGGAGATAATGTGCTTCTTCAGCAGGTATTCCTTCCCAAGAAGGTTCTATCGTTTCAATGACATTTAGTTTGGATGGCAGTCTTCTCTTTCCTTTACTTACAGAAGACCCCCTAGCCGATATCAAAGTCACATCATGAGCTTTATTGGCCGCAATTTTAGAAACCCCCATAACAACAGCCTCCAAGCCCCCATTCGATCTTCAACAAATCTTAGATGAAAATAATCGGGAGGCGGGGTGGGTAAATTAGGGGTACTTATAGCTAATACTTTCATTTGCGAACACCCACAAGTCTGAACATTGATGTTAAATAATAATCATTCTAGAGATGCCTTGAAGGGGTCTTCTCATTATTATCACATCACATCAATTAATGACGTCCGAAGAGCCAAAATATGTACATTTTTTCCTTGTTCATGACACCTCCTAGTCATCATAAGTTAGTTAGGTAGATTGCCCTCACGAGATTTTACTAACTGATGTACTGTTTGATCTTGGTTAGATCTTATTGACTTGGAAATGTTCAAAATAAAATCAGCTGATCACTTGGCTATGCACAGCGACCATCTGTAATGCTTATCTCTAAATACTTTGTGGACCGATGAAGAAAGAGAAAATACGGGTAAAAAGATTGGTGACAGGGTTTTGCCTTTGAAGGACAAGCTCTCTGATATAAAAGCAAATGTTATACACGGGGATTTTAATCCCTGTGGAGGTGCCGAAAGGCTGTCACTCGTAACTATGCAAGCATTATTAGAGATGGGAATAGATTTTGACCTAACAACCTTAAAGAGTCCTGATATATCAAAATTAGAAAATTCGTATGGCAAAAATCTTGTCTCAGTTATGAAAAGCATAAACAAAATTAATGTCATAAATATAGTGGAAGAACTTCAACAACATCAAGATCATGAAGATTACAATTACGATATTACAATAAATACAAATGGCGATGCAGCTCCCTATTATCATTCATCTTTCTCAAAAGATAATGCTATTACTTATTGCCACTTTCCAAGTACAAAATATCATATAGAATCTGAAAATATTGATTATCTAAAAACAGATCTCGGCATAACAGAAAGTTCAAACACTTTTTCAAACAATAAGGACTATAAGGATATCAATAATCCAAAAAATTGCAAAACCAGGCTTCAGTTAAACAGAACTAAAGAATATTTTGATATATTAAAATATGGATATTGGAATTTGATGAGAAATTCTACAGTAATTACCAATTCCGAATTCAGTCGCAAGGCTGTAGTTAATGCATTTGGATTAGACCACATTTATGTACTCAGCCCACCAGTAGATATTGAAACTTTTCGTAATGTTTCATTAAAGAGAAAGAGTGGTGATGAAAAAAATGGTATCATTCTTGTAATATCCAGAATCGCTCCTCACAAGGAAATTGAAAACGCAATCAAGCTCGCAAAAATACTAAAAAATAACAATATAGGTAAAGGAATGAAAATTGTTGGAAATCTTTACCATTATTTTTTTGACTATTACTCAGAACTTAAGCAGATGGTAGTTGCTCTTGGTTTGGCTGACTATATTACATTTGAAACTAATGCTAACTTAGATAAGCTTCTTTCTGTTATAGGAGAATCCATAGTATACTTTCATCCCAAGGTAGGTGAGCATTTTGGTATGGCAATAGTAGAAGCTATGGCTGCTGGATTAATTCCAGTGGTTCCAAATGAAGGTGGTCCTACAGAGTTTGTTCCACGAGAATATCTATTTAATACAATAGAACAGGCTGCGGAAATTATAACAAATATTTTTATTCATTTGCCAAAGACACAGGGAATTAGGGTAAATGATGATATAAATAAATTCTCAAATTCTCACTATATTGATGAATTTCAGACCATATTAAGTGAATTATTATTTCGAAGAGAGAATAGTAGATACTCGCCAAAACGAGTTGTGGACCTTAAAGAATTTCAAATTAAATAACTTAGAGGTTGGAGATTATTTAGTTGCAAAGAATAATGAAGAGTGGGCAAATATGGTATCAGCACGTACGCGTTATTTACAATACCGATCTGGCTTGATAATGTTAATACATATTTTGACAATTTTTGCTGTATCTATTCTTGTATACCAATTATTTCAGTTTTCTATCTGTTGAAGTAAACAAAGCTTTCGTATTCTAGTTGAGCGGCTTTGTTTAAGAGCTCATTAGCTAGTTCGTCTTCCAGTTCCCGTCTCATAGATTTGGCCAATCTTTTATAGAATTTTGCTTTAAGTAGGGGGATTTCCTCAGGTTTTATGGTATTTCTTACAAGTGCAATTTCAATTGCCTTTGAAAAACCATCACTATCAACTCGTGCCTTTATTTGATTAAAGTTATTTGGGCCTATTCTAGTCCTTGAAGCTTGATATTTCATGAAACTTGGTATTCTGTATTTGGTTGGAATTAATGAAGTATACCTAAAGTTGGCTCCGAAAGCTGACATCCTTATCCAAGAATGGAAATCTTCTGATGCTTTTTCATTGGGGAAAGGACATTGATATGCAAACTGTATACGCGCTGCAGTAGAAGAGGTTATATTAGTAATCCCAGTTTCTGTTCCCATTTTTATCCAGATATTATCTCCTTCTAATGGATCTTGGGCATGAGATTCTAGGATTTCTAAAATAGGTGAAGAAATTTTATCAACAGGTGTCGACCTATTATTTTCATCTATTACTTCGAACGTTGAATAAACTACATCAACTTGAGGATTATCTAAAAATATTTTTTTAACAACTTCTAGTCTCTTTGGATGAGATACGTCATCTGAGTCATTAAATAGTATTATCGTTTGTCCACGTTCTAATGCCTTAAGGACTCCCAGATTTCTACTTACTCCAGGACCTACATTTTGTTCCAAAAAAATGACATCAATTTTTGGATAGTATTTTTGCTTTAAATGGATCAAATATTCATGGATTTCCTCATTGGGAGGCGTATCAACTACAATAATGGCACACCAGTCTTCATCTGTTTGTGCAAATAATCCTTCTATCGTGTCAGCAATTAATGGCCTTTTTTTCCTACCCTGCTCTTGTTGTTCATATCCATTTGCATAATATGGAATAATAAACGCATTTGAAAAATCATTTTTATTGCTTGTTTTTATCATTTTAAGCTCGTTTGTACATTATCCGTTGTATTTTTACCTAACTATAATCTTTAGTCATAGATTTCTTATTCTAATGT
>DASTCR010000207.1:0-13922 GCA_035710925.1 Nitrososphaeraceae archaeon
CGAGTACGGGATTCACAACGGCCGTATAATAATTAGGGAACCAGGCTTAACAGACGATCAATTGATAGACGTCTTGTTGGGCAATAGAATATACATTCCTTCGTTGACTGTTCTCAACAAAATAGACTTGGTGAACCAAGGTTTTCTCAAAGAAGTTCAGTCTAAAATTGGAACTAATTTTATTCCAATATCTGCTGACGCAAATATCAATATTGGTGCCTTAAAACAAGCAATATATCAGCGACTAGATCTCATAAGAATCTATTTACGTAAAAAGACGGGCGAAACAGACTATGAAGAACCCTTGATAATTCGCAATGGGAGCAGTGTTGGGGCGGTTTGCAATAAAATCCATCGAAAAATGACCAGAGACTTTAAATTTGCTCAGGTGTGGGGAAAAAGTGCCAAGTTCGACGGTCAAAAAGTAGGACTAGATCATACTCTGGTGGACCAAGATGTTCTTACAATTACTAAGAAAGTAAGCGCATTCTAGTTGGAAAAAGTACTCGATTGGTACATTTTAAGAATTCAGATAATGTCCTCAAATGGCCATGCACGGCTAAATATTATTTTAAGGGTATTTACAAAATAAAGCAACGGTCAATTGCAATATTCTTAATAGAGCAGGTTCAACTTTTATCATTATTTGTCATCTGTATCTTCTGAAGTTGTTTGCTGTGATTGGTTATTCTTGTTATTGTTGTTTTTCCTCTTGCTGATTTGAGTAACCACCATTAATGCGATGATTGCTGCGATTATTATGTAGTTAACAGGAGGGCTAAGGATCTTGGTAACCACACCTGCACCTGGAATTACATAGGCAACCTTTCCGATGTAATCATCTTCTCTAATTGGGAAATCAGTTCCGGGAATTGACCCGTCGTTTGCATCGCCTTTTGTCCTGATAATTTGATGATTTCCTTCCGAATCATCGAAGATTTCCGCGACTCTGTGAACTATTACCCTATCAGCTCCGTCAGGTCGGTCGAAGACAATGATATCTCCCACTTTAAGATCTTGAAAAGAATTACCATCTCTAACTACTAATATATCATTTACGTTCAAATTTGGCACCATACTTCCGCTTGATACAACATAGAATGGGTTACCAGTATCAAACACAAAACGAAGGCCAAGCCAAATAATGGCAACACCAATTACGACAATTACCACGTCTTTTATTATGCTTGGTACTCTTGACTCATTCTTCTTCAGCAAGTTTAATTCCTTCATCTATGGCAGTTCGTTAGATAAACCTTTAGTTTAGCCAAATTGACCTTTAAAATAGAAGTTTTCAGATAACAACCGAATGTACTCATTTAAGTACTAGAAAAATTCAATTAGTCTCGAAATAGTGCAACTCTTTTTTGGCAGCTCAGTCAAATGCCTTTTCCTCATCTTTACGAAACAAATCAGGATTAACTCTGAATCTTCACAGCTGCCTATTATTCTTAGGCTCTTCAATATTTAATATATGTTCATCTATTGCCCGGTTAGCAAGCGAATCCGCTTCCCTATTGAGTTCTCTGGGAATGTGTCGGTAGGAAACTGACCGGAAGTATTTTTCAAGATTATTAATTTCTCGGAATATGATCTTTAATTGTTTTGACCTAACTTTATAGGAATGATTTCTCTGCTTGACTACAAGCTCGCTATCTGAGAGAACGGTTATTTCATCATCTTTGAGAGTCGAAGCTATTTTTAGCGCCTTCTTGAGTGCGGTGTATTCTGCGATGTTGTTAGTTGTGCTTCCTACAAATTCATTGTATTCCGAGATTTTTTGTCCCCCTCTTAATATCACTATTCCAATTCCGGATAGTCCAGGGTTGCCTCGGCTCGCTCCATCAATGTTTATGGTTAGCATCAACTTCCTAACGCATACTAAGGCACTAACTTATAAAAGATATGAATTGGAGTTCTCCTCCGTACCCAGCTGCATGCTTTTTCCACAGATTTAACACCGCTATGGTACTCAGTCCTGGCTAAAGCAAATATATAGACAGTAGACAGAGTGTTAACGACAACGTTCGAGCGGTGTGACATTTGAATGCCCAAAAGAAAAACGAAGGAAGAAAAACCTAGAAAAAAGATAAGCAAGAAGCAGATTCTGATACCGCCTATTGCAATAGGGGCAGCCACCTTAGCTGGTTTGCTTATAATGCAACTAATTCCTCCGCCACCCGTGCTAGGAGTATGTTTAAAGGCTCACAACGTTGACACCTTCAACCTTCATCCAACAGTTGAGGTTATTGTGGATGGACAACCAAAAATGTTGCCAGATGATGTTGGACGGCAACCCAAGGACGGTAAAGAATGTCTCAGGGTTATACATACCGATGAGATAGGTAACCAGTTACATATTCAGTTTGTCAGACCGGTGAGGCTTACAATGGGCGATTTTCTAAAAGTATATTCTATGGACAGTAATAACACAATATCCGTTTTTGATAATACGACTGGGACTCCAACAGAGCAGTTAATAGACCTTGGAGACTATAACCCCCGATATTCATATTATTCAGAGAAAAAAGAATTTACTCCTGTATCCAATGCATCTGCGATGCCTCCTTTTACGGATGACATGGTGATAAGATTCGAACTAATACCCAAATAGATAAATTATCGACCAAGATTTTTTCCCTTCATCTGATTTTACGTGGCCAGAAATAAACCTACAGCAGCTGTTATAAAAGGTGATGGAACCGGTCCTGAACTTGTCCAGGCAATGATTAAGGTGCTTAAGGGATGTAATTCTAAAATTGAATTGGTTACTTGTGATGCAGGATCGGAATGGTGGCAGAAAAAAGGAGGGAATTCATACATTTCTCCAGAAGTCTGGAATCTTCTTGAAAATAGTGATGCTTGCTTTAAGGGCCCAACAACTACAATCCCGAGTCCCAACACTCCAAGAAGTGTTGCGGTAAGCATTAGACAAAAGTTCGAACTTTACGCAAATGTCAGGCCCATTAAGACATATGAAAATTCGCCTCGCCAGGTAAATTTTATTTGCGTTAGAGAGGCCACAGAGGGTCTTTATGCAGGAATAGAATTTAAAACAAGTGATGAATCAGCAATCGCAATCCGGAAAATTACTAAGAAAGGATGTGAAAGGGTTGCCCTGAGAGGTTTTGAAGTCGCAAGAAGCAAAGACTATCATAAGATATATGCGGTTACAAAAAGAAATATTCTCAAAGAAACAGACGGGATCTTTTGGGAAGCTGTAACCAATACAAATAAGCAATTTACTGACATAGAGGTCGAAGAATATTACATAGACAATATGACCCAGCAGCTTGTGAAAAATCCAGAGAGATTTAATGACAGCATCCTTCTTAGTACTAATTTGTTTATGGATATAATATCCGAATGCGCATCAGGACACGTAGGATCTATAGGAAACGTGTACTCAGGGAATTATGGAGATAATTTCGCTATGTTCGAGCCAGCACATGGCAGTTCACCAAAATATGCCAACAAGAACAAGGTAAATCCTGTCGCTACTATTTTGTCTGGCGCATGGATGGCTGAGTATCTTGGAGAGAAAGACATTTCAGAAGCGATATTTAGCGCAACGGAACAGGTTATCAATGAAAACAAATACGTAACCTATGATCTCGGAGGTAATGCTACACTTAGCAAAATGACTGACAGAATAGCCCACCTGAGCGCAAATAATTTAAAGAAATAAAAAGAAGTCCTAATCCAAATTACTCTGCATTTTTAGAACCGATCTCTACCACAGATAGGGTTTCGAAAAACAGCCTCTTTTCAACTATTTTTTTCATATACAAATTTAACAATTCCAATAATTCCTGAAGGTGTGAAATATTAGACAAACTTGAAACAATTATCAACAGTTTGCCTTCCTTTTTCAGTGTCGTTAGACATGACTTTATTATTTTTAATGTTACTTCTATACCACTTTTCCCCCCGTATATTGCTTCATCGTGGATTTTCATACCTTCATTGTCGTAATCCTCTGGCAAGTAAGGAGGATTGCTCACTATCAAATCGAAGATATTGTCCCTAAATGCAGAGGCCGCATTTGCACACACTAATTCAAACCCCCTTTCATTTTCCAGCTTCTTTTCGCTATCCTTTGAGAAGTTAGCGGCTACATCTTCGTTGCACTTTTTCAGTATTTCAAACGCCAGGTCGGTTCCTACTACTGTTTTGAAGTTTTCACATAGTGCCCCGGTAATAATCCCCGATCCCACTCCAATATCTAATGCCATATCTCCACTGTAATCTTTTAGGCAATTCGCTAGGAGAATAGAGTCTTCAGAGGGTAAATACAACATTACAATAGTCTGTTCTATTCAAAATAAGACCTATAGTTAAATGATCTTGCGAGTACTGCACTTTTGTAGTTAAGGACTACAGGTCGCAGCGGTTGTTAACATCATTCCTGCTGCCCCTTTTTCATTGACCTAGCCAAGGCCACCAATTCCTCTGGAGTCATCTGGTCAATCCTTTTGTCAATCCAATCAGGAAAACCAGATGCCATTCTATCAAAAGCTCTTAACACGGAGCATGCCCTCTTATTTCTACGCGAAAAAATGTAATGAACATTATTAATGGTCTCCATGATTAAGAGGTCATCTCTTTTAGGCGTCAATCTGATCACCTCTGAGCTAATTTTCGGCTGAGGTGTAAATGAACTTTTGTTTACTTCAAAGAGGTTCTCTATCTTAAAGCAATATTGCCCTATTACTGATATAGAACGATAATTAGATTGCCCTGACTTTGCTTGCAATTTGTCTACAAATTCTTTTTGAAGCATGACTATTGCTCTATTGAATTTCTTTAATGCTAACCACTCAATGGCTCTTTTGCTCCTGGAATACGGTAAATTCGAGACAAAAACGTCGAACTCAATATCGCTATTCTTAAAAATATCTTCATGAATTAGAAGTAGATTGCTAAAGTCGGAAAGGTAATTCCTCGCCCTTAAATACAAGATTCTATCTATCTCAAAAGAAATGACGCTCTTTGCGTGCTTGCAAAGCTCCCTAGTTAATACTCCGTCGCCGGTGCCTGCTTCACAAACCACTTCCTCTCGGCTTATTTGAGACGATCTAATAACTTCTTTAAGGACACTCTTATCAATCAGATGATGCTGTCCTAAGGATCGTGTTTTGGACCATCTCATTTGTGAAGTTATGTTTCATTTTCTAACAAATAAATTCATTCTAGCTTGACCGGCTATTTCATCAACAATGCGCTTGACAATTAACTTGGCTGGGTCCCTGAGCCCAACCCTAGTTTGAAGATCCGCAAAAGACTCAAACTTCCTCTTTTCGCGTTCTCTTATTATTGTAAGCATGTAAGTTTTACCAATGCCGGGAATTAGCTCCAACGCGTGAATCCTGGGTGTTACGGGTTGGGCATTGTTAATATGATCGATGAATCGCATTTCGTTCTGTAGTACTATTTTTTCTACAATAGCTGGAAGGTCGTTTTTTGCTGATTGTGATATATACTCATAATCAAGTCTTCCTAAAACGCTGATGACCTTATCTCGACCTTCCCTTCCGATATATACTCGCTCCCCAACCTCAAAATTCATATTCTGAACGCCAAGCAATTCAAGCAAAGTCAAGTGTTCCTCTCCAATCCCTTGAACTATCAGCCCCTCTCTTCCTCGTACTGTAGTTGATTTGCCTCTTTGAGTGTAGTCTAACACGTACGCATATTCTTCGTACTTCCTGGGGGGTTGTTGCATATCAGGGGAGTAATTGGAAGAAGTGCTGAAACTCGAACCTCTACCGCGGTAGCTAGAATACGAGGGTGCTGACAATCGAGTTCTTCCTATATTAATATACTAATTAGCTTTTTATTTAACTTTCATTAGTCGGTTTTAGGATATTTAGCATCTTTTCTAATGTCTCTGTCAATATTAGCTTCTTCCAGCCATATGTAAATGCTCTGAGTTCTTCAATTGACGTAGGCATTATATTTACAATCTCTATTGCTTCTTCTGGCTTCAGTTCACATTCTTCCACAAGGCGCTTTACCATCTTCTCAGCAGACTCCGAATCCGTCTTTGCGAATTTTCGGACATAATCATAGGTCCAACGCTGGATCTGATCCATCTCATCCGCCTTTATTGTCTCTAACACCTTCTTAACCTGGGGAAGCGTGATTACTTCCTTTTTTATTATGTCGGTCAATTCGTAGCACCAGATCCTGCCTTGTTATCCTGCGTCTCGGTTCCATGCGCAAGCGGCTTAACATGGTTAAATTTGACTTGCAGCGTCTTCTGTTTTCCACCCATCATCACAGATACCTTTAGAATCCTCCTGCCCACCTCTTTCACGATACCCATCCTTCCTTGAAATCTTCTGTGAGGGAGAGTCGTGTGTTCTCTGGAATCTATATCTATCACAACCTTATCGCCCATGCGATAATTGACAAGGAGATACGATAGCCCTCTGAGGGCGTTTCTTTTTGTCAGAACTGATCGTGATTTTCGTCTTGTTCCATGGGAACTGGGCATAAGTAGTGACTATTTTAGCCTTAATTTAATATTATCTGCATCAACTGGGATTAAATAATCCTGCTATACTGGATCTTCAACACCACTTTCCGCTAAGGTAAAAAGTACTTCTCTTTCTGGGTGATAAGGACTATCTACCATCCTGGCAATCCTATTTTTACCAGATCGCTTGAGATAGACTCTGTAAGTGCTTGTATGCGCTACTACATGCCCGCCTATCGGCCTTAGGGCATCCCCAAAGATCGAATCAGGGGAGGACTGAATCTGGTTGGTCGCCAACACAGCAACCCCATAAGTTTCAGAAATTCTCAGCAATAGATGCATGAACTTGTTTAGTTTCTGTTGTCTTTCCGATAGGGTTGCGCGTCCCAAAAATTCTGCTCTGTAGTGAGCAACTGCGGAATCAACTACTATTAATTTAATGTTATTCGCGTCGATTACGGGACCTGTTTGCTCAATAATTAGTTCTTGATGTGCACTATTGTATGCCTTGGCTACAAGTATGTTGTCAAGTATCTTATCCGGGTCCAAATTCCTTGCCTGAGCTATTGATACTATTCTTTCAGGACGAAAAGTATTTTCTGTATCAATGTAAAGCGCCCCAGCCTTGAGCCCACCCTTCGGTTTCTCTAGGTTAACTAGCACGCAAAGGGTATGACAAAGTTGGGTTTTTCCTGTACCATACTCGCCATAAATCTCGGTAATCGCTCTTGTTTCAATTCCTCCTCCAAAAAGATCATCAAGATTCTTAGAGCCTGTAGAGATGCGTTCCTCATTTTTTCTCTTTTCATAAAGGGCAGTCGCTTTGGTAAAGCTCTTCTCGATAACTCCAATGTCCTCCAGCCTCGATCTTGCCTTGTTGCACAAGTAAACTGACTTCTCAATTTGCATGCCTGTTGCCTCAGATACGTCCGCAGGACCTCTCACTACGAGGTCCTTTATCGATTTGAAACCTGCTTGTTCGAGAAAGCCTTTCGTGGCAGGTCCAATATCTTCAAGAGAATCAAGCATCAGTTCGTTACTATTTGAGGGCTTGTGCCTCTCACCCGGTACATCGTTGTCAGCATCTTCCAATACTAATATCCACACGTCATGGCTAATAATTAGTTTTTAGACTGACATTGTTACATTGCACCGGATTATTTTTAAGACTGGAAATGCTCCATTTACCAAACTGTCAAAGCGACCTCTCTTGTATATCACGCTTGAGTCGAAACTGGCAATTCTGTTAGTTTACTTTAAGAAGTGGGTGTATTACTAGTTCCCCTTAAGTGTTCAAGGTGTGCTGTAACAAATAAATAATGAAAATCACGTCTTTTAATTATCTCATTTTGGGTGTCATTATTGATAATCGACTTAAATTTATACAATAAAAAGGCAGTAATCGTAGGTGGGGGGATCGAAGGTGGTAGAAAGGTTCGTGGATTGCTTGGCCAGAATTGTTGTATTACTGTGATAAGTGACCATTTTGACCCTTATCTGTCTGATCTAGCAAATAAAGGCCAGATACAAATTATAAAATCAAAGGTAGATGACAGTACCGTACTAGATGGCCATAATGGTAGTCTATTTCTGTTGCTGGCATGCACGGATAATAGGTCGCTCAATAGATCGCTCGTGGAGAAGGGGCGTTCTATGGGCGCATTTGTCTATTCCGTTGACGACCCTTCATATAGCGATTTTTCCTATGCATCTATAATTAATATAGAAGGAGTAATGCAGGTTGCTATATCTACATCGGGAAAGAGTCCTATTATGGCGCGCCAGGTTAGGATTAAGGCAGAGAGGGTGTTGAAGAGGGTGATTAAAAAAACTGATATCGAGAATACAAGGTTGCAGGAATTTGCACGAAATGCTGCAAGGGCTAAAATCCATTCCGTAGAAGATCGAAAGAAGTTCCTCTACTCTTTAGTTAATGATAAGTATATCCAAAATCTCATTAGGGAAAATCGAATCGAGGATGCCAAAAGCTCAACAATCGAGCTATTGCAAAAATGGGGAGAACGGACCGCATGACACAATACGCCAGTTCTGCCCTTGCCGACAGTTTACACATAATCAACGCAAAAGTGACCTACAGGAACGCACCGATCCATCTCCTAGAAAAATTTACTTTCGCAGATATAAATCGAGCTTACAATTCTATCATGGACAAATCCGGACTAAAGGAATGCATCATACTACAGACCTGTAACAGGGTAGAAGTTTTTGGCGTGTCAAGAACACCGAACCCGGGCAAGTTAATTCAGGCTTGGGCTTCTGCAGTCAATTTAGAGGAAAGTGAGTTCCAGAATATTGTTGAGACCTGCAGTGACAAAGAAGTGACGCTGCACCTTTTGAAGCTTGCTGCCGGCTTAGACTCTTTAGTTATAGGTGAAGATCAGATACTCGGTCAAGTAAAACGAGCGTTTGAGTTTTCACGTACAAAGCGTCATGTGGGCGCTCATCTCTCGATCCTATTTCAAAGAGCTATTAAAGTTGGGAGCAGGGTAAGAGCCGATACGGCATTGAATAAAGGAAGCGTCTCAATAGGATCCATGGCAGTTAACCTAGCTGGAGAATATTTTGACGATCTGAAAACAAAGAGAATTCTGCTTATAGGATCAGGAGAAGGTGCCAGTCTGATTGCCAAATCACTAAGATTACGAAACATTGATTTTATGGTAACGAGCAGAACCTTTGAAAGGGCAAAATCTTTCGCAGACGCAGTGTCGGGAAAACCAATACCGTTTGAAGAAGCTCTAGAAAAGTTCCATACAGTTGACTTAATGTTTCTATCCACTGTTGCACCTTACTACTTGGTTACATATGAGAGAATACACAAGGCCATGAAAAGACGAAGAAATGCTCTTATGATATTTGATCTCTCTAATCCCAGGACCGTAGAAGAAAAAGTGGCCTCCATAAGAAAGGTCAAATTGATAAACATAGATCAGATTGCGGAGATTGTTGATAAGAATATTCGTTCTCGCAAGAACGAGATACAATCAGCGGAGAAAATTATTGATACTGAGATGAAGTCTGTTGATACTCTGCTGAAGAGAAAGAGAGTTGAGCCTGTGGTCGTATCAATCTTTAAGAATGTTGACGAAATCCGTGAGCGTGAGCTAAAAAAGGCCTTTTACATGCTCAAGGACAAGATGGGGCCAAGTGAAGCCAAAGTGGTTGAACAACTTTCGCACGCCATAGTAGAAGGTGTGTTGTCTGCTCCCATGAATAATCTTAGAAAAGAAATCGAATTAGGTATGACCGATCAAGAGGAGATAATGAAAGTTATAACAAAATTGTTCAAGTATGAAAATAAACAATACTAACAATAGCAAAGAGAGTAGCCGAAATTATCCAACCTACCCATCGCCCGCTTTTCCTGTCACTAGACTAAGGAGGCTCAGAAGGACCCAAGCGATAAGAGATCTTTTGCAGGAAACCCATCTCTCTACTACAGACTTGATTTGTCCTATATTCGTGCAAGAAGGGATTACAAGCCCACAATCAGTAACATCAATGCCAGATATTCAGAGAATCCCGCTGTCCTCTCTGGTCAATGTAGCGGAAAAAATTCTAAAGTCTGGTATTAAAGCATTAATACTATTTGGAATTCCGCATTTGAAAGACAAAAAGGCCCAGGCAGCATACAAGGATGACGGAATTGTACAGCAGTCAATTGAAACCATAAGAAGGCATTTCTCAGATAGAATAGCCATCATTACAGATGTATGCCTTTGTCAGTACACGACAGAAGGTCACTGTGGGATAATGTTAAAGAAAAAAATAGATAATGACGAGAGCAATAAGATTCTGGCCAGGGTTGCTTTAAGCCATGCACAGGCAGGTGCAGATATTGTTGCTCCTTCTGCTATGATGGATGGACAGGTGGCGGCAATAAGATCCTCGCTTGATAATACGGGGTTTAGTGATGTAGCTATTATGGGGTATTCTGCAAAGCATGCATCGCCAATGTATGCACCTTTCCGAGATGCGGCGCATTCAAGCCCATTATATGGAGACAGAAAGGCTTACCAGATGCCATTTACCAATCCGAGAGAGGCCTTGCGTGAAATACAAGCCGATATCAATGAGGGGGTAGATATGGTGATGATCAAACCAGCGCTGCCATACTTGGATCTCATATATCAGGCCAGAAAGCATACCCATTTGCCAATTTGTGCTTACAGTGTATCTGGGGAGTACGCCCTAGTCAAAGCGGCAGCTGGCGAAGGATGGATTGACGAAGGAGCTGTGGTCACAGAGCTTCTAACATCAATCAAGAGGGCTGGAGCGGATATGATCATTACTTACCACGCCATGAAAATGGCTGAAATGCTGGCGCGGTAAGATTATTGACAGCAGACTGCCCGTTTGTTCTATAAGAATCTTCTTCGATAGTCAAATTATCAAAAAGGCTTCCGATAAGAAGTAAATTTCACCGTAATGATAATATTGAAGAAAAATCTCCTCACTAAAGTTTGAACTTAGAGACCATTATTATGGTGGTAATTACCAGTTTCTGGTTCTCTACCATTCCCGTCGCTTTTTTAACTTTAACCAGATTGCTCCGTAATAGAAGAATTTTCGTCGAAACTGACCTGAGGCGTATTCATAACGACCCAGAAATAATCTTCCAAATCACAACGAGGTCTGCAACCAGAACACCAGTTGTAATAAGGGGAGTTGAGTCCATAATTGAGTCTTGTAGTAAAGTGAACTATGACAGCTATGAGATTTCGGTAGTTACTGATGACGAAAAAGACAAAGGCACGCTCTCCAATCATAAATGTGAAGTAATTGTAGTTGAAAAAGAATATTCTACCAATGCAATAAAAAAAGGGAGAGCCTTACAATACGCAGTAGAATTTCGACGCAAATGTGCAAAGAACAGTCTTAAGCAATGGGTATTTCATATGGATGATGAAAGCTGTGTTACAACACAGACGGTCCTTTCACTTTTGAAATTCATTCGAAGTTCAGGCCCCGCAGTAGTCTCAGAAGGCCCAATATTCTATCCATTGAAATTTGAATTCGCTAATCCCCTAACAGCGATTGCCGAGTCTATTAGACCATTCACGTGTTATGATTGCGTTTCCCAGATGACTAACCCACCTCCTCTGCATATGCACGGGAGCAACTTACTAGTTCGATCAGATATAGAGGACATGATAGGATGGAACTTTGGTCCAACACTCGCAGAGGACCAGTTATTCGGCTATAAAGTCTATGAAAAATATGGTCCTAAATCACTCGGATGGCATGGTGGTATCCTTTTGGAGCAACCTCCACTCAACATTAAGGATCACTTTATGCAGAGGCGGAGATGGGTGCTAGGCAGTTTACAAAATATGAATAAATTTCCAATAATCCACAAGTTCAAAGTCATGTTTAAGTTATCTACTTATTTTTTGGGCTTTATATCTGGCATAGTCTCCATATTCCTGTACTTCCACCTTCAATTTCCAAAGCTGCTCAGTCTTATCCCATTGCATGATATATTTTCTCAAACAAACATCGTAAGCGTCGGCCCCAAGTTAAATGAGGTCATAAATACGCTCTCATCGGAGTCGATATTTAACACTCTGTCGAATGGTACAGCCACAGAAATTACAATAGGATTGATGCTTATATTTCCATATATCCTGTGGCTCTTTTCTTATCAGATGGGGTTGTTCTTAAATTTACAATATTCTGAAATTGCATCCAAGAAGAGAGTTTTTATGCATCTCCAAACGCTAGTTCTTTCGATCCTAATAGGTTTAGTAGAGACATTTCCAGCGTTCTATGCAATGATAGAATATTGCATAGGAAAAAGAAAGGACAAAAATAGCAACATCAAGATTTATGACTTTTATGTAATAGAGAAGTAAGGGAATAAAATTGGAGGAAGGATAACTAATCACATGTTATTATTTTCGTTGCAACGAGGTACCAAAAAATCAACGCGTGCCTCCCTAAAGCATATGAATTAATAAGCATCAGGTGAAGAGATCTAGTAATAATCTATTTTTTTGTTTACCTCCTGGATAAACATTCAGCTTAGCAATTTATTATAAATAGTTCCTGGCCTTAAAACTGGCACACGGAGAGCTATCCTAATAGTTCACGCTGCGATTAATAGGGTAAAAGACGTAGGGGTGTAAAGGTCATCGAATCGCGTTACTTGCTATTTTTACGGGGTTCTCGTCGCGTTCTGGCTCTCCATCTTCCGTACTAGATTGCTCCTTGGATTCATTAACTATAATGTCTGGAAGATCCGGAATGGCAGGTAGAAGACGAAGAAGTTGCATATATTTGTCGAGATAACGCATTCCTTCTTCGGTAGTCTTGTAGAGTCCGGAAATTTCTGAATATTCAACCAACCCTTTTTGTACAGCAATATCAAGGTATCTCACTAACTGGGAGTGCGATAAGGCAGCCGTATTCATTATGGTCGTCTTGTATTCCCACTTCTTTGAAGCCGAACGTAACAACGAAGCCATTATTTCTACCTCAGAGCGATTCTTCATATAAGATTTCTTTCTCCTTTTTGATAACCTTCATTATTTATGGAGTTCATCATTCCATTTCTCCTCCTCGCTTCCTAATGAGCATCATAATTTACAAAGGAATAAAGCTGTTAGACAAGCCGTGACGACAAAATGTGTTCATAATGCTGACACTTTTGTGCCGTTCAAGGGAGAATAGGGATCCTTAGTGAAATTTACTCCGTTCCAAAAGAATATGAATGAGGATCAAAAATGTCCTCACATCGGTGTATTTTTCTGAGGCATAAAATGTAAACTCAATGAGGGAAACAAGCATAATAGAGTCCAAAAAAATAAGGACGGGAAAGGTACTGTTGGTCTAGAATGGCGTGGCGAGTTGGAAAGGTGTTTCGCTTGCAGTCAGTGCACCAAGGCCAGCGCCTGCTGCGCCGCTGTCTTGAGCATTTGCGGCTATGTTGACACATACTGCCCATCCGCTACATACATTTTTCTGCTCATTTTCCTGTTCTGTCCCAGTCTCACTACTGTCGCCGTTATCTCCGTTCTCTTCATCCTCACTATTTTCATCCTCATCTTGAGATCTGACATTATCTTCGCTATCTTCTTCATTATCGTCGTCCTCATCATTAGAGCGAGTACTATCATCTTCTTCTTCCTCTTCCTCTTCTTCTTCAAAATTTGATTCATCTTCGCTATGTCGATCTTCCTCAGAACTGCGATTCTGAGAGTAATCGTTCTCTGCGAAGGCTACATTAATACTCCCAGATGGAATTACCGAAGACATAAGAGCGGCTGCAATAACCAGCATTGCCACTATTGCAAAACTTTTGCGTCTCATTATCATCTAAATTGATTCGTATTCGTTTATTTGGACTCCCATAAACTTAATGATAAAAAAGCAAGAGTCTTTTGATGAGAATATATTTGATAGAGAAGTTCACTAGAAT
>DASTCR010000208.1:0-2981 GCA_035710925.1 Nitrososphaeraceae archaeon
CCGATCTTGGCAAGTACAGAAGGATGGCGATAAATGACCCCTGTGACGAGGGTTCCCAATCTTATTTTTGTGGTCACGGCCGCCAAAAAGGAGACTGTGGTCCAGCCTTCAAGCATCGGCTCATACGGTTTTCCCACAACCGAGATCTGATGGAAATGATCCATGACCCAAAATGAATCAAAACCTGTTCTTTCAGCAAATAAGGCCAGGTCTTTGAGTCTGTGTGGTATCTGGTTTTGTTGATAATTGCTGTAATCATAGGAAAAACTTGGATGCTGAAACCCGAACTTCATGGAGTTAATGAAACTAGGCTTGCACCCTATTTTACCCTTAACCTTGGGACAAGGCGAGAAATATATTGTGAATATTTACACAGAAAATGTCGACCGCCGGTCGAGGAAACTTGTCAAACTGGTGTTTTCAACCTTCTTAACCCATATTGTGATTTCGTTTAGAAAGATATTGCTGGTATCTCGGGGGAACAAAAAATATTTTCTCAGGTTTTATTTTCAGAATGACTCTCTTAATGTCTGGGGAATGACCAGGGTATTTATCAGCATTCAGATATCTCCTTGCCAACTTATCGATGTGTTCATCTGCTCCTTGGGAGGTCTGCTCTGTAACTTTACCACTTATAGTAACCATACTATACGGATTTTGATCATCTACCAGTGAAATTGAAACTCTAGGATCTCTCGAAACATTTTTCTGTTTCACCCTTCCTTTCGCAGTATTTATCAGTATAGTATCATGATCTCTATCTATCCAAGTTGGAGTCACCTGAGGAGATCCGTCCTTTCTAACTGTTGCTAAGAAAGCAAAATTTCTTCCATCAAATAGCCTCACAATATTTTCGTCAGTAATTTTATCTATGCGACGACTCATAGGAATAACAGGTTTTGCTATATAATAATTGTATCATTCCATTTTGCCTGGCAGCCTATTGGTATCCAAGCTCGAACATCATTTCGGTAGCTAACCAAGTCTGTCTTTAGCACTCTCCAAAGAAAGTGTTCTGATGAGTTAAGTAGCTACCTGGATAGAATACAAGAACCAAATACGGATCTCTTATTCAATCCTTAGGATTCAAAATCATTGTATCGTTTAGAGTTTAACGTAGATCCTCTAGTTCTTTCTCGTCGCGATAAAGGTTTGGATCAAGTCTGAATCCACCAGTTTGCTCATAAGGCACATCTGCCAATTTAAGATAGTATTCTAAATTTCTCTTCTTAAGTTGCTTTGAAAGCCAGAAAACAAACTCTTGCTCTAGCATATGACCTTCTTCCTTTTGGATATCGGGATAAACCTCAATTAATTTTTCTACAAAATTCTGATCGAAGTAAATTTGAAAAAAGTCCCATCCAAGAGCCTTACCGGTAGAGGAAACCTCACAATCAGATTTGGTGTGAGCTCCCCATTCCAACTCTCCGATAAATTCCATTATTCGAGATCTCTCATTTTCAAAGTCTAGACATGAACCGGAAATCACGATCATTGGTGGCTTCTCGGCATATTTTCTCTTCATCTAGCCCGATCTCAAATCATCACTTATCCTATAAAAGTAATATGGTCACGGTGGAGCGTTTTGAGCAGGTGCTGCAATTCTATGAGCCCTTGCCTGTCATGCCAACCCTAGTCATTATTGTTAATACAGCTCACTAACGGTCTATATCTTCCAACTGCGGGATGACCTCTTGGTCAAGATAATTTCTACAGTCGCATTCTTCGAACGAACATTCTCCTCTGTTATTGTTAGATAAACTGTGATATTCTATCGAATGACCGCAAGAGTAGCAAAAGGCAGCTTCGACCTCATTGCCAGATATTAGATATCACCACGCCTTTCTTAATGCGCAGTTTTTGATGTATAAATGTTTAGAACCTTCTGTTGTGAACACGAAGAATTGTATATTGATTGAATACATCACTTGTTGAAATGTACGAAGGGACAAATAAAGTGGACCCTAGGAGTAAAATATCATGAATATTGTGCAACGTAAACTGGAATCGGCAGGACCATAAGGTTAGCTGCTGATATACTAAAATTTCCTATTGAAAATCATGCAAGCGTCTCTCTCGCTGCAATCTTATCTTTTTTTCGAGATCATCTTTGTGCTCATCAAAAATGTGCTTCTCTGCACAGGTGTCATGCATTATCCCTATGTCACAAAATTCGCACGACGTTACAAATTCCAAATCGCGGAAGTCTTTCCGACATAAGTTGCAAAGATTCCCCCCAATGTCAAGGTCAGACAGTGGCTTTAACCATGGTTCACGCCACAGTATTACCATTAGTATCACCAGTCAAACCATACTCTTGCTTCTTTCATCTATACTGTTTGATTCTATACGCACTGCAAAACCAAAATCTTGCAACGTTCTAGAAAAAACGTAGCCACGGTAGAGCAAATTTGTTGTAACCAAGGTTATGTAGGGAATACAAGGAGCATTTATTTTTTATTTCTCTTATCCGTACTCTCAATAGTATTCTTTAATATTAATACCTCATCTAACATGTGGAACGTTGTACCCTCGTCGAGCACCGTAATCCTTTGCTGAAGTTGGATCAGGGATTAACAGCATACCGGGGAAACATTAATCTATAACATTACCATAGTAAATTAGCAGTGAACAAAATGGGTATTCCTTCATCATACAAGCTGTCCAGCGCGAACAAGTGTCCCGCCTGTAACAGGGATTTCAACAGCTTTGGAGCTAGACAAAGACATCTAGTTACCGAACATTTTCAGTACGGAGATTTGGCCGGGGTAAGAAAGAACACACCCACTAAATACAAAGAGGAAATTCAACCCATAAGCCCCGAATAAGTACAGAGCGTTCCCAAGTTAGACTTGGCAATTGCAGAGCATATATGCAAGAAATATGGCTATGATTACGTCTAAGGTTTCCACGTAAACTTAGTGGATTGTTTGAAAAACTCATAGGGATTATACAGGGTGACCTTCTCAATTGTCTTTGTA
>DASTCR010000209.1:0-3664 GCA_035710925.1 Nitrososphaeraceae archaeon
GGGTAATATTTTGGTCAGAAGTAATATAAAATATCCCGTCACTGCGGGGATCGTTCATATTGATAAACCATTCCCTTCCATCGCTCTTTGTCGGATATATCTTTTTTATTCCGAAGATATCATTTGTCGCAGAATTAGAAGGGGAAGAGGGCTGAGACAAGAGCGAACCATTATCAGGGCTGATTATAGCTCCAGGAGGTCCGATACTGTTTCCAGTCTCACTACTGGCAGCAGCTGATTTGTCGAAGGGAAGATTCGGCTCAGTTTTAGCCAATGAGCCGATAGTCCCAGGTATTTGGAAAATAAGGACAATTACCAGAAAACCATAAATGAGCGAGTGATTTCTGTTCATGGCAAAATGTATTATTTTCGTATCCATAAGTAAATCTTGTGGTAAACTTTTATGTCATTTACCTTGATGCATTCATATGATAGAGTTTACCCTAAAAGATGACTTTTATAGCACTAGCATCTGCTTGATCTTATCGTGATGCTCAATTGCTTACTTGACCTTTCAGCACTAGCAATTGCAAGTTTTTTTATTGGCTAATGTTTGTTAAATTGTAACCAATTAATGGGACAACATATAGTCTAAAGGTAGCGTTATCCGTCACAACCGCAGCCTTCCTCGCCGAAATTGTACGTGTTAATCTTATATCTCCTGGAACATTTCTCGCAGATGCTTTTATTACCATTCGTAGAAGTGTCATCGGTATTAATTTCTGTTTCACAAAAAGCGCATACTCTTGTGTCTGTAGCATACGTGCTGGTCACAAACAATTATTGCAACTAAGCCTTTTAAAGTTCTTTTGGGTAAAGTCTTCAATCTATGTGTACACTGATTTCCTTGCTGTATGACTCGACTTGACTTACAAAATTGAGCCCATAAAGGTGGTTATTGTACGGATTTTATATTTATTTTCTACAGGCAAGTATTATTCATTATTTGTCTCTGCCAGGACGAAAACATCTTTTGTAAACGATTATAAGAAATTAGAATGGTTCAATATTGTGCGGATGACAGAGAAACAATTGCCAAGAAATATAGCAATATTATTACAGTCATTTTCCATGGTTTTTATGTTAAGTCTTTTAACACTCTCGACTCTTAATCTCTTTGGAATATATACAAATGCATTGGCTTCTGAGACAATAGAGATTCCAGAACAAAACCGATTCACGGATTTAAGTGGAAATCTGAATATCGCTGGAGTGGTAAGGAATGATGGAGATATACCAGTTGGCGTGGTCGTGGGTCTGAACACTACAAACAAAATCCCAAACGCCGGCCCCTCGACTGAATCTGAGCGATTTCCCTCAACTGTACAGAGTACTACATATGGCAGGATTGTATATCCATCGTCCTCATCTCCATTCAAATTTGTTGTTCCCTCTGGTGAGCTAGTGGTTGGGAAAGCCTTTATTGTGAACATAAAGCAGGAACCTGTTCCCTTATATGATAATTTGATTTTGAATTATAGTAATGTTCCTGTAGGTGACGATAAGGCACTGGTAGGAACAGTAAAAAATATGGGTCCATTAGATCTCTATGACGTAAGTGTTTATGCATCAGTCCATGACAACAATAGGACACAAATTGACTCGGTCAAGAGCAACTCTATCCCAGTTGTTAGATCTGGTCAAGAACTGCCGTTTATTGCTATCCCCGACGCTAGCGTAAAAAAATCAGTGATGTATTTTAGCTGTGCTGGTCTTGACTTTGATGAACCAATGACAACTCTAAAAGTCGATGATGATCAGTTCATACCCTATGATTTGCAGGCTTTGGCCAAAATAAGTAGCCTTGAATATGTGAATGTAACTGATAGTATATCTTTTGGAGTAAAACATTATAATCCCGACGGAGGGGACTTGTCCCTAAAGGTCCCCCAGCTATCGCAGAATCAAACGATATTGGTTAAAATGGATGATGAAATGTACGACAATGCATCAGTCGAAATGGACGGGAAGACTATACACGTAGACCTGTTTGTTCCTCCGGGGGATCACGAAATAGACATTCAGGGAGTTAGAGATAATGTTTAACAAAACTTAAGCAAACTCCGTAAATATTGAACAAATGCTTTTGAGGATGCACCGAAATGTTCGAGATTAAATCTAAGTGGTTACAAACTCATTAATTTCCTTTGTTACCTGCAGTAGACGCAAACCTCGCCGTGTGGTCTTATAAGTGCTCGTCAATGGGTCATATTCTATGAGTCCGCTTCTTCGAAGAACTGCGAGACACTCTACTAATTGAATGTACGACGTAAATGATTTATACATAAGCTGCGTCTTAGTCATCCCGTCTTCTCGGCTTGCAATAACTCCTAATATGAGCTGAATTAACTCCATCTGTCTTCTAGCTTCCATACGCGTTTACTAAAAGGAGATTTTTTAGCTAATTAGACTCACCGACACATTATGCTATAAACATTCAACTGCAAATACTTTCTGATGTCTGCCATTGCCCTGAAGCTTGATAAGACTTGCTATCTAAGGGCAATTGGAGGCCGCCCTGAGTCTATTTTACCCCTAATGAGATGTCATTATCTTGGTTTTAGTGGCGACATATTATTTTCAGTACTATTATTATCGAAATATATACGACGTGGTGATACAGTATTACTTCAGTATTAAAGGAGATAGATGACTTCACTAATTTTTTTTAAGTATTAAAGTAAAGAATCCTACAAATACTAATTCATTACTTTTCCTCTCAGACATGCCAAACAATAGTTGCCCTTTGCTTGTGACGTTTACATTATTCTTGCTCGCTTCTGCGTTCTTATTACTGGGATCGATCGTTTCATATTCGGTGTACGCAGAAGATGAAGAAGACTATAATTCTAGCACAAGCCTTGACCAAGAAATGAATCAAAATCAAAAATGCAAAATTGGCGTTTTTGGTGATTCTCAAGCTTCCGTACCTTCGACCATATCGGGACTCTGCAATCAGCAGGGACAAAATAATGTAGATTCGGGTAGTAGCTTGGGTGGAATAGGAATTTCTATGGGACCGTAACCTTATATCAACCACCATTTTCATCAAAAGGACCGGCTTATCAAAGATTTATTATTCCACCGATAAACGGCTGCGAATCATAATACACGAGTAGTCCTCAATACAATCTTGTAATATAGAGAAAGTAGAGAGGATTCTAAAACTTGCAGTTTTTTCAAATATTGCAAGAAGTTGCTTTGAATGCTTGACTTTGGCTGCAAATCACTCATCGGGGTTGGGACAGCATACTCGTAATAATTATTACTAGTTCCTATTTGTATGAGGAAGAAAAAAGACTGCTAATATAAAAAGTATTAAGTATACATATCCCCAAAAAGAGTAAGAACATCTATGGGGTCGGCCGGATTTGAACCAGCGTCCTCCAGCGCCCGAGGCTGGCATCATACCAAGCTAGACAACGACCCCCAAGATCGGATCAGTCGTTTCAATGTTATAAAACTTTGATTATTTTTAAATCCTAATTGAGCAAGAGATATCCTTTTTCATCATATAAAGTAGATTCTAGTGAACTTCTCTATCAAATATATTCTCATCAAAAGACTCTTGCTTTTTTATCATTAAGTTTATGGGAGTCCAAATAAACGAATACGAATCAATTTAGATGATAATGAGACGCAAAAGTTTTGCAATAGTGGCAAT
>DASTCR010000210.1:0-6207 GCA_035710925.1 Nitrososphaeraceae archaeon
TCCAAAAGAATCTAGCCTCACTAAAATAGAGTACGAAGGCCCTAGCATAGCACTGTACTCTGATAATCCCGCCTATCTCTTGAAGAACAATCAGGTTATATCAAACATGGTTAATACCTTAAGAAAGAGAATAGTCGTTCGAACGGATGAATCGATAAGAAAGCCAGAGAAAGAAACAATTGGTCTGATAAACAGTATTATCTCAAAGGAAATTCAAACAGAATATCTTTTCTTTGATTATGCGCTGGGAGAGGTAGTCATCTATGTTCAAAACCCAGTCAAACTTAAAACTAGTATCGAACGTAGTAATTACGAAATAGTTGATAAAACGGGCTGGAAATTAAAATTTAGAAAAAGCCCTTCGGATATGAACGTCATGAGGTATATTCACGACGTCCTCAACGAGACAGCAACGGATCGTATTCAGTTCTACAAGGATGTTGGAGAGCGAATCTTTAGATCAAAATTAGGTAATTCATTCACCGAGGCGAGCATCATAGCATTAGGGGGATTTGCTGAGGTCGGTCGGTCAGCAATTTTGCTAACCACACACGAGAGCAAGATTTTACTTGACTGTGGGCTAAATGAGTTTGCTAAGGAGTCCATGAACGTCTTCCCGCGACTGGACATTACAGGGATCGAGATTAACGACCTAGATGCGGTAATTTTGAATCACGCACATCTATCCCATAGCGGCTTCTTGCCATTTCTCTTTAAGTACAAATATGAAGGTCCAGTGTATTGTTCAGAGCCAACCTTGCCACTGATGATATGTGAGCAATCGCAGTATATCAAAAAAACAGCAAACGAAGCAGTATATTCCACTGAGGATATAAAAAAAGTAATCGTGCATACTATTCCTCTAAATCTAGGTATCGTAACCGACATTTCGCCCGATCTAAAGCTCACACTTACGCCCTCATGCCATATTTTAGGGTCGAGCATGATGCATCTCCATATTGGAAATGGTGATCATAACATTGTATATACTGGTGAAATGCGTTTCCAGGAATCATTTTTATTCGGCAGACCCACCTTTAATTTTCCAAGAGCAGAAACTCTAATAATTGAGAGTACGTACGGCAACAAGGATGATATATTTCCGGATTACGAACTAGCAGTTCAACGGTTTGTCGATAGTTTGAATACCACGCTTAGCAATAGAGGGGCGGTATTAGTTCCAGTTCCTCATATCGGATTGGCCCAAGAGATTTTGTTAATAATAGATAGATACATGGCGTTGGGTAAAATCGCTAAAACTAAAATCTTAGTAGAGAAATCTATAGCGGAGATTTGGTCCATTCATGAGATGTATTCAGAGTATCTTTCTGAAGAAATAAACAACTTCATTCAACAAATTAACCAGAATCGCTTCTTTTCAGGGGACTTTACTGTAGTTCAGTCACATATTTTGGAAAATGAACCAGCGGTAATAGTTGCTCCTTTGTTTTCAAATGATGGAGGACCATCTCTGAATTATTTAGAACAGATATCACAACAACACGATAGTAAAATCATTTTAACTTCATATCAGATGCCTGGAAGTTTGGGAAGATTCATTCAGGAAGGTGGAAAACAAATGTCTGTAGCGGGACAGCAAATTGAAGTCCGCTGTGTGGTAGAGAAAATTCTGGGGTTAGACGTTCATAGTGACTACAATCAGCTCATCAGTTACGTAAGTAAGCTCAGACCAAAACTAAGACGTGTATTAGTTAATAATGGTGAGCGATCTAAGGTTCAAAATCTTGCCGCATCAATAAATAGGATGCTAAAAATACAAACACAACATCCATCGGTTCTTGAGGCAGTGAAATTGGTTTAGGGCAAGAGTGAAGCCAGCATCCATCCGCATGTTACAAACCCATTGCACACAAAAAATTCAACCCAAATAACTGTTACTCATTACATTGAGTTCAAATTCCTTTCCAAATCTTGACACTCGGAGGGGTAATAACTACTCGTTCTTCTCCCAATCGAGCTATATCTCCTCCTGAAGATTGGACATACTTATAGAGATCGTCAATTGCCTTTCGCAACTGTTCCACATCCTTATGTGCTAGAGGCGTAACTCTTAGAATTATTATCATCTCTTTCTTGGCATCTTTTTTAATCTCAGAAACTTCGCTAATATTTTTTAGAGTAACTGCTTTCAAATATATTGGTGGCTTTTGCATGCACTATCCATCTGTTAACGATTATTGTAAATTGTGAGTTCAATCCAAATAGTCCTAGTGGTCAAAAGTCATTTACAGTCTAGTCGATTTAGATTCTTAATTTCGCAATAGCTTCATCCTGAGCAGACTCTGTGTGTATTTCTGTCATATCATTATTGCCATTAGTTGCCATAACTATGCATTTAGCATCTTTAGGAGAATCAGCATAGCGGAGGAGGATGCCAGCAGAGGCCCTTACAACGGACTCGTCATAGGCTTTACTTCTTAGAAGACAAGTAGGACCCACATAGTCCTTGGCTTCCAAAAGAATGTCGCCTGGAAGAAACATACTTTTAATCTTTTCATTTTCATCCATATTACGCCCTACAACTAATTTGGCGTCCCTCGACATCCTAAAGTGCCTGCCAAACTTTAGCAATTCCACATCGTTAATGCTTGGAATACCATCAGCGTGTGCAAAAGTATCTTTTATTCTCTTTGAAAAAGCGGGGTCAGTTAGTAGACAGCCGCCTGCAGCGTTGGGTGGGTCTTCCATGCTATAGTGTCTTGCGAGGCTGAGTTGCCCCTTTCTGGACCTACCCTTTATGTCACCTAGTATTTCTCTTTTGATAAGATTATTCTTTTCAGCCTCAATAGGAGGAAGGTGTTTTGCAGAGAGTGGTCGCAAGACTTTACCGGCAGTACCTGTTTCCTCCTCAATAATGTGGAGTGCACGCCTATTTTGACTCATAGGTCTTTGGAACAAGACCTCCCCTGTCACTATAAAGTCAGCGCCTGTAGTTTCCATATGCTTTTTTGCTTCCCGATACATCATCGCCCTACAATCGATGCATGGGTTCATCCCTGAGCCATACCCGTGCTTTGGTTTCCTAAGCATTTTTAGGTATTCTGCGCCAAAATAAACTGTCTTCAGAGGAATTCCTAGATCAACAGAAACCTGTTTCACCCTATGTCCACACCCCTTGCCACAATCAAAATCACAAAATGGTGTCTTAATCGCGATTGCCTCAACATCAATTCCTTGATCCAACATCATTCGGACGGCTAGGCTGCTGTCTAATCCTCCTGAAAGCAACACAACCGCCTTGGTCTTCTTATCTTTGTCTAAATCCTCTTGCTGCAGTTCGTCACCCATGCTCGCTATTTGCTAACAGACGTTAGGGAACATATATTTATTTTTAGGATATAACGATTATATTTAATGAGAGAATAATGGATTTACACCATGGTGGGCCAAATGCTGGCGAACTTTGATCTGTACGTGTGGATTGCTCTATTATTGTTTGTGGCGGGTGTAGTGGCGACTCTAATATACGATAATACTACCACTCTCAAAACGAAGCAGCGCAAGCAACAACCCTCGCTCCAACCACGCACTAAAAGTGATTAGGAGACGAACATAGACCAATTAATCGTCGAAAAATTCAGGGAACAAGGATTTCCGTCTATCACAACGATCCAAGCTAAGGCGATCCCTGTAATTGCACGGAGAATTAACTGCCTCTTAGTCGCGCCAACCGGATCAGGGAAAACAGAAGCCGCCGTTATACCTGTTTTTTCAATACTATCCAGAATCAGTAGGTTAGACGCACCAGAAGGAAAAATTCGAGTAATCTATATCACACCATTGAGGGCACTTAACAACGATGTATTGCGAAGAATCTTGAAGTATGCAAAATCTGAAGGTCTCCGCGTTGAAATAAGGCATGGTGACACTAATACCGCAACTAAAAAGAGAATCGTCGACGATCCTCCTGAAGTATTGATCACAACTCCTGAATCTCTGGGGGTCATCCTTACGAATCAGAAAATGGTAATTGCCTTGCAGTACCTCGAATGGATAATAGTAGACGAAATCCATGAGCTTATATCAAGCGAGAGAGGGGCGCATTTGTCATTGAGTTTAGAGAGGTTGCAGTCGGTCTCCTCGAAGTTTATCACAAGGATAGGACTTTCTGCAACTTTGAGTAGCTTGGATGAAACAAGAAAGTTTGTTGCGGGCACAAATAGAAAGTGTGCAGTTCTAGTCGACAGGAGTATGAGGGAATATGACATAGATTTGAAATTTGTCAATGGCTCCTTGAATGATGTATCCCGGTTCATAGCAGATTATATCGATACAAATTGTATAGTTGGCTCGATATTGCTATTCACTAATACACGAGACGAAGCGGAATATCTGGGTGCTATATTGAGGAACACCAACACAGTCGACGTAGATGTTCACCACGGTTCTTTATCACGGGATGTGCGTGAAGAAACCGAAAATAGGTTGAGGTCTGGTTCGGCGGGAATCGTTGTCTGCACTTCGTCTCTTGAATTGGGCCTGGATATTGGATCGGTCCAACTTGTAATCCACTATGGATCGCCACGTCAGGTTTCGAAATTGATTCAGAGGATCGGAAGAAGTAGACATAGGCTAGCAAGATCCGCTAAAGGTTTGATTGTAATAAATAATCCAGATGACGAAATCGAGGCGCTGGCTATTATGAGAAAAATGAAGAAGCGATTTATAGAGGAACAAATGATTCACAAAGAACCACTTGATGTCTTAGCCCATCATGTGGTTGGTCTAAGTATCCAAGCAAAAAATTCGATTAATTTAGAACCGGCATTCAAAATGTTCACTGAGGCATATCCATTTAGTACACTTACTTACCAAAATCTGATTGCGTGTTTAGAACTTCTTCATAGCCAGGGTCTTATCAAGTACGACCAAACTAACCAGTCCTACCGCCGGACGATAAGGGCATACAAGTATCACTTCGATAATCTATCCATGATTCCAGAGGTTCTAAAATTTGAAGTTATTGATATAATAAACAACAGAAGAATTGGCAGTCTAGACCAAGAGTTCGTAGGCGACTATGGCGAGAAAGGAAATGTCTTTGTGCTAAAAGGGTCTCAATGGCGAATTGTGTCTGTGGACGAAACGAAGACACGGGTGAGTGTTGAGCCCCTTGGGGGCGCTGCCATCAATATACCATACTGGAACGGTGAAATGATACCCGTCGATTATGAGACAGCAGGTGAAGTTGGAAATATACGCGGCCAAGCAGCTAGGAAAAAAGTGAAGCTCTCAAGCACCATCATAGATGAAACGCTTCAGACTTTGGATATAATCCCAGACTCATCCAATATTGTCGTAGAGAGCTCTATCTCAAAGAATACGATAATAATTCACTGCACTTTTGGAACAAAGGTAAATAATACCATTGCCTCGCTGATGTCTACAATATTTTCGTCACAGTTGGGGTATTTGGTTGAAACACGTGCTGACTCCTATAGAATTGTTCTTACGTCTAGTGCTAGGATTGGAAAGAGTCTTGTAGAAGCTTTTTTCAACGATGACTTTGATATAGAAGCAGTTCTAATTGCCTCTTTGGTTGGGACCCATAATATAAATTGGAAGGTCTGGATGGTGTCGAAAAGGTTCGGAATAGTCAACAAAGGCGTTGTATATGACAAGAGAGTAGCTCGTGTCATATACGATAGATATTCAAAGACACCGGTTAGTAAGGAATCGATACGAGAATTAGTACATGATAAATATGATATCAATAGGACACAAAATCTATTCAAAAAATTCACCGAAAAATCTATTACTCTACATTGGAGGGAAGTCGAAGAGTTCTCGGCGTTAGCAAAACCAATTTTGGAACACACGACCAAATTTTCAGCTAGCCCTTTGAGTATAGAGAAGGGTGTTATAGAACTAGTAAGGGAAAGACTAGATAAGACAAAACACAAGCTAATCTGCGTGAGATGTGGCAGGTGGGAAAAACTGATACAGACAAGAGAGGTATCTGATAGGATTTCTTGTCCTCTTTGTCATTCCAGGCTGGTTACGGCCACATCCCATTTTGACATTGAATTGGACAGAATAATAACAAGAAAACTTTATGGAGGGCGGCTAACCGCAGATGAAGATCACAAGTTTAATCGGGCATGGAAGGTAGCATCCCTAATTAACAACTTTGGAAAAAAGGCACTCATAGTCTTGGCCGGATACGGAATAGGTGCCGATAGCGCC